>JABSRY010000279.1 GCA_013214985.1 Hyphomicrobiales bacterium | reverse complement strand
CTTCCGAGATCAAGTTACAGATAATTTCCGTATAATATCACATCAAGACTTTCGGGTCTTGGAGTGAGGCGTGTATAGTTTGGTTTTATCAAAAGCCGTGCGCTTGAATCTGAAAAAAGTTCAATCGCTACGATGCTGCCTTGCAAATTTGTTTTGTAAATTGGGTAATCTATCCCCGCCGTATTTACCCTAAAAAGCTCTATATTTGCTGCCAAAAACCCCAAAAAACAAGTAAAAACGATGCAAAAACTAGCAAAAAGCCACCTAATATTAGGCAAAAACACGCCAAATCTTGCTAAAAACATCCTATTTTGTCGCAAAAATAGCCCCAAAATCACCAAAAAACAGCCAAAAACGGGCAAATATAGGCTAAAAAATTGCAAATTAAGCAGATGAAATATTACAATACCGCATGCAAACACACAAATTAGCCATATAAACCACCTCTGTTGTTCACGTTCAATTTCGGCAATTATCCAATCAAAACCAAACCAAATAAAGTCTGCAACTTTTGGTTTCATGAATGATTTATGCCAAGCATTTGTAGCTCTATTGGGTAAATTTCGCACAATTTACCCTCCCCCAATAGCCCAAAATGCATATAACTTATAATGTTGGTTCATAGTTTACGTATTTATAAATGTAAAGCTAGCTGAAAATCTAAACCTGTGGTAAATCATTTTTAACTAATCATTAAGACAATTGGAAAAATTATGAGCGATCAAATTATTACACGTTTTGCACCCTCTCCAACAGGGTTTTTACATATTGGCGGCGCTCGTACTGCTCTATTTAACTGGTTATATGTCCGCGGTAGAAATGGCAAAATGCTTTTACGCATCGAAGATACGGATATAAAACGCAGCACAAAGGAAAATGTTGAAGCCATCTATGAAGGCATGCGTTGGTTGGGTTTAGAATGGGATGGTGATGCTGTTTCCCAAAATGGAAATATTAAACGCCATCAAGAAGTTGTGCAACAAATGTTGGATAGTGGGCACGCCTATAAATGCTATTCAAGCAAAGAAGAAATTGCCCAAATGCGCGAAAAAGCCAAAGCCGAAGGTAAGCCAATTAAATATGATGGCACATGGCGAAACTGCGCTGCATCTGATGCACCAGAAGGCATTGCGCCAGTAATTCGCTTTAAGGCACCACAAGGTGGTTACACAATTATTCAAGACATTGTGCAGGGTGAAATTAAAATTAGCAACGATCAGGTAGACGATTTAATTATGCTGCGTAGCGACGGCACACCAACCTATATGCTTTCGGTCGTGGTGGACGATCATGACATGGCGATCACGCATGTTATTCGCGGTGATGATCATTTGACCAATGCAATTCGCCAAGCATGTATATATAATGCATTAGGTTGGGATTTGCCCATTTTTGCACATGTACCACTGATTCATGGTCAAGATGGTGGCAAATTATCAAAGCGCCACGGTGCTATGGGTGTGATGGAATATCGCAACATGGGCTACTTGCCAGAAGCCATGTGCAACTACTTGTCGCGCCTTAGTTGGAGCCATGGGGATGATGAAATTATTTCGACAGAACAGTTGAAAAAATGGTTTGATATTGATGCTATAGGTAAATCGCCAGCCAAATTTGATTTTGTTAAACTTGAAAACCTAAACGCGCATTATATTAAGAATACCAATGATAACGAATTGGTAGAAATTCTTGAAACGTTTATAACCGATACAAATAGACCTGCGATTACTAATAAAGACCGTTTAATTCTTGCGATGCCAGTTATTAAAGAACGTGCTAAAACACTGGTTGAGCTACATGATGCTGCTCACTTTGTTTTTGCAAACCGCCCGCTAACTTTTGACAATAAAGCTCAAAAGCTGTTAACCGGTGAAAATCGTGAGCTTATATTTGGTTTAGTAGCAAAATTTTCTGATATTGGCGATTGGTCAAGAGATAATATCAGCCAAGCGGTTAAAGATTTTGCTGAAGAAAAAGGCCTAAAACTTGGTAAAATTGGCCAACCATTACGGGCTATTTTGGTTGGGACAACCAATGCACCTGGCATTTTTGATATTGCGGTCATATTGGGTAAAAATGAGACTATTGAGCGCATAAATGATATAAAAATTGATTAAAATTTAGCTATTTCGGTTCATAAATTTTATATATATTACGAATATGCTGTCCATCAAAAATGGTGCTGATATTTTTTATAAAAAATATCAGCTAAAACTTGTGAATTTGGCTATTTTCGTATATTAACTAACTAAAAGGTTTAAGAATCAATACCAAAGTATCAAGCCCCCTAACATTCAAAATCGTAAATTTTGAATTGCTTGACTTTTTTCTTACCCAAAATGTTGAGTTGATAAGAAGTTTGGTGTTTTCACCTGCTTGTCAAATACGTCCAATAAAAAATAAAAACAATAGATGGGAATATACATGTCAAATAAAGACAACAAAACTGCAAAATTATCAATTGGTGAAAAAAATTACGAATTTCCGATATACGAAGGCACCGTTGGCCCTGATGTAATTGACATCAGTAGTTTATACGCTCAAACAGACAATTTCACCTATGACCCAGGTTTTACTTCTACTGCATCTTGCGAAAGTAAAATTACCTATATTGATGGCGATGCGGGTATTCTTCTTTACCGTGGTTACCCTATTGCGGACCTTGCCGAAAATGCTAGTTTCCTTGAAGTTTGTTTTTTACTTTTGAATGGCGAATTGCCAACTGAAGATGAAAAAGGTGAGTTTGAACATGCTATAACTTACCATACAATGCTACATGACCAAATGATTACGTTGTTTAACGGTTTCCGCCGTGACGCGCATCCTATGGCAATTATGGTGGGTGTTGTTGGCGCTCTTTCTGCTTTTTATCATGATTCTACCGATGTAACTGACGCGAAACAACGTTTAATTGCTAGCCGACGCCTAATTGCTAAAATGCCTACTATTGCTGCAATGGCATATAAATATTCTGTTGGCCAACCATTTGTGCAACCGCGCAATGATTTAGACTATGCTTCTAACTTTTTACATATGTGTTTTTCTGTTCCGTCAGAAGATTATGTTGTAAACCCTATTGCTGCTGAAGCTATGGACCGTATTTTTACATTACATGCTGACCACGAGCAAAACGCATCTACTTCTACGGTTCGTTTAGCTGGCTCATCTGGTGCTAACCCGTTTGCTTGTATTGCTGCTGGTATCGCCTGTTTATGGGGCCCTGCCCATGGCGGTGCAAACGAAGCTTGCCTGAAAATGTTAACCGAAATTGGTACTGTTGATCAAATTCCTGAATATATTGCACGTGCAAAAGATAAGAGTGACCCGTTCCGTCTTATGGGCTTTGGACATCGTGTTTATAAAAACTTTGACCCACGCGCTACCATTATGCAAGAAACAACGCATGCCGTGCTAAAAGAGCTTAATATTGAAGACCCACTATTGGATGTTGCAGTTGAACTTGAGCGTATCGCACGTGAAGATGAATATTTCATCGAGAAGAAGCTTTATCCAAATATTGATTTCTATTCTGGTATTACGCTCCGTGCATTGGGTTTCCCTACCAGTATGTTTACCGTATTATTTGCGTTAGCACGTACTGTTGGTTGGATTTCGCAATGGAACGAAATGATTGAAGACCCTAAACAAAAAATTGGTCGTCCTCGTCAAACCTATACTGGGCATACTGAACGTCCATTTAAAAATATTTCTGAACGTTAGAATGATGTTTATTTAAAATTTAAGCCTGTAACTATTTGTTACAGGCTTTTTTTCTATAAAAAACCACCTTAAGCAAAGGTGGTTTTTAAAGTATATTTTTTTATGCGTTTGGCGCCATCATCGCGCCAATTTCTGCTTCACAAACTAGCACATCATCCACCTTTGCTTTGCAAGAAAACTTCCAAATATTGCCGCGTTGTCTTGTTTGAGTTACATGGATTTTTAGGACATCTCCTGGTGTTACAGGTTTGCGGAATTTGCATTTATCAATCGACATAAAATAAACTACGTCAGGTGTGTCTTTAACACCCGCATTATGCGCGCAGATAGCACCAGAAACTTGTGCCATTGCTTCAACAATTAGAACGCCAGGCATAACTGGATGCCCAGGAAAATGTCCCTGAAAAAATGGCTCGTTAATTGTAACATTTTTAATGCCGATTGCTGACTTATCACCATCAATATCGATAATTTTGTCGACTAATAAAAATGGGTAACGATGTGGTAACAAATCCATTATTTGCATGACGTCAATGCTATCAAGTTCTTTTGAATTTTCAACTTCACTCATTTTAATTTTCCCTAAAAAAAAAGGGCCAACAATCTGCTGACCCTTATTAAA
>JABSRY010000278.1 GCA_013214985.1 Hyphomicrobiales bacterium | reverse complement strand
ACCACGGCCTTTGCGTTTACGGACATAAATTGAATTTTCATCCGTAGTTAAAAAAATCACTTTTTTTCTTGAACCTAAAACCGTTCCAACCCAATTTGATGAAGGTGAGGTCACAAGTTCTTTATGACTATAGTGTTTTATATATCCTGTATCTGTCATCATCTTTTCCACTTCAATCTAGCTGTTTTCTTACGTGCCTGTAAATCTTCAAGCCTCGCCTCAATCAACGCCTCTTCAACTGCACCTGTTAGTTTTTCATCAATAATGGCGTAACCAATCTTGCCTAATAATGATGCGAGTGGCCTCGGGTCGCTTGTTACATAAACAAGGGCCCACAATCGGTAAAAGCTAATATTATGTTCTTGGCTCGGTGATGCGTAATTATTTAAAATATTGGGGCTCACATCTTCACGTAAATAATCACTCATTTTTTGAGCAATTTCAACGCGATCCATCGGGCTTTCATTTAAAACCAATGCAATGGTTTTACTGATTTCCCCACGTAAACTATTGGCCATTATTTTCTGTTCAGAAACGACCACCTTAACCTCTGGCGGCTCGTATTCATCAAACATGTCAATAGTATAAACATCCTTCTTCCGCCGTCCCATGGTTCATCCAACTCCAAATATTTTGCGAAAAGTTGTTGCTGCTTTGTGAGTATCTAAGAACACATTTTTATTGGTTAGAATTCTTAAATTACGCTCATCATTTTTCCATTTGGATTGACAAACTCCCGTTCTACTACCAGAAGACATGTAATAAAATATTTGACCAAATTCGGGTGCATTTGTCTCATGCATAGGCACTTCACAAATAATCTCACGAGTGGTTGGAACTATCAATTTATGAGCCATTATGCCGCCTCTTGTTTCAGTAGAATAATGGAGGTTTGGTTAGCTTCAATTTCAGTCAGTCCAAGCTCAAGAAGAAATTTCAAATCTTTACGTGTTAATGGAAAATAAACATGAGTCTTATTAGTTTTACAAAAACCAACTAATTCGATGATAGCACTGCCATCACCAGAGGGCTGTGCAAAAACAAACTTAGACTTTAGTGGTGTTTTTATTAAACGGTGTGAGCGCAAAAAATTATATATAATATCATACTTCAATTTCATTTTATGAGCGATGTCTAAAGGTCGCAAACCCTTGTTATGTAAGTGTAATAGCTCAGTTTTAACTTCATTATCTAATATATGTATGTTCTTCATTTTAAATCCGTTTCTTGAGGGTTCTTTGGTATGTTAAAGGTACGCAATACTAAGGTTGAAAATTATGCCGCTTTTAGACCTTGTCTAAAAATTGGTTTTTTAATATAGTTGTCATATGGTTGTGGTTTAAGGCGCTTGCCTCTAGCATCATATCTACTAGGCCAAATATCTTTTGGGTGCAGTTTTAGGGTTTTAGCAATAACATGCTCCCCTTTGATATTGGCGCATTCAGCTGCGTTCCGGCACACTTGAGTTCTAAGATTATATTTGCGGTCAAGTGCCGTAAATGAATATCCTGTCTCACTAAGTAGGTATCGAATTTTAGCGATGCTTAAATCTTGCTTTTTAGCCACACTCATCTCCTGATAGATACAGACGCGCATGTCTGTTTTTTTTGGGTGTTAACAATTAGTATTGAGATTAACATACAACTTATATGTTAATTCAACAACATATATTATAGATTTAAATAACAAATATGTTATATATTGTGTTTTTATGTATATATATCAAATAGTTAGAATGTGGATAAATTGAACAAAAACATAGAAAACGTGTTTTTATCAAGACTTAAAACAGTCGTGGATGAATTCGAAACAAAAAAGTTAGCTGCTCAGACTGCAGGCATAACGACTATGCAATTGGATAGATGGTTATCTGGAGCTTCAAACCCACCATTCAAGGGTTTAGGTGCATTGTGTGAGCGTTCCGATAAAACGTTGGATTGGCTTTTTTCAGGGAAAAATATAAGCACCCAAATTATAGACATACCACGTCACAGCTTAAAGCTTTCGGCAGGCGGCGGCTCGCCTGTAGATAGAGTTAAATTTGTAGATAATATTCCATTTACTTGTGAGTTTTTTCAAAAAAAATTACCTTACACTTCTATCACGAATTTAATGATTTTTGACGCTGCAGGCGACAGTATGTTACCAACAATTAATGATGGTGATCTTGTAATGATTGACAGTTCAAAAAATGAAATTGGCGACGGTCTTTATGCATTTACTATTGACAATATGGCACATATAAAACGCTTACAACAAACTATCGATGGCATAATTATTAAATCAGATAATCACGAGTTATATGATAATTACGAACTCAAATTTGAGGATCAAAATAAGATTAGAATCATTGGCAAAGTCGTTTGGAAAGGCAGTTTGTTATAATTATAGTAACAAGTTAAAACTCGTGTTTATTATTTGTCGATTGCATTAATACTATTTAAAACAATATGTTAATAAGACATGTAACTTAAAATATAACTTGTAACTAAGTAACATGTTATATTTTTTGAACTTGTAATTGATTTATTGAATTTTAGTACCACAAAGTTCAAATTATCTAAAATGAATCAAAGTGATAGATAATGATACTATTTCGGTACAAAAATGGTACTTTGATGCAAAAGAATGAACCTTTTTGAGTCGATTTCGTACCATTCTATGCAAAAAGTACCAAAGTGGAAAATGCCCCTCAAACCCTTAGTACAATTGAACCTTAGCCAATTTTATTCCTATGCAAATGATACCACCCCCCTACACATCGACAATGTTATGGGCGTGTTTTTTGGCTATATCGTTGGCATTAAAGGCAATGGCTTTACCAGCAACTTTGAATAGAGGCACATCAGTTGCGCTGTCGCCCACTGCCATTACATTTTCAAGCTCGATATTATTTTCGAGTGCGTATTTTTGTACAAATGTAATTTTATTATATTCATTAAAATATTGGGTTAGGTTGCCAGTATAAATTTGATTCTGCTCTTCCAAATCTACTTGTAGTGCGGCGTTTTGGTTGATACCGTTGCGACACTTAGCTTGATACTATGTTGAATGGTTATTCTCATTTAATTAGACTATTTGAGCTTTTCTAAATGTCATATGGGGTCAAGCAAAACGCCGCGCTACACGTATTGGAGGAAGAAAAAGCACATGCTATCCAATCTTGTAAATAGCCCCTAATTTGAACTATCATCAATTTTAAAGAAACTTACTTTTTTAATTTCACTATTATTTCCAGAATTTCTTAGCAAAAATACCCCTAGCGCAACTTCAATCATCTCTATTACCATGAATAATAAATGCACCGTGCTCAAAACGCCAAACATCAATGAACCAACAACTCTAAAACATATAAAACTTGATATTATGGTCACAGCTAGTATCGTCGAATAACGCCAGCCTTGACTGAAATGATATAATAGTGCAATCGCAACACCCAGTCCTACCATTAAACTAGAATAAATTACTATAAAGGCAATTTTACCATCAATATCAACAGCTGTTAAGCCTATTCTGATAAGTTTAGCATCAATGTCAAATACTGCATTTAGCCCAGAGACAATAAAATATAGAAAGACAATCAAAGTATATATTTTTCCAAATCGATCAACACTCATAGCAAATTCTCATTTCTCTAATTCATTCCAAGACAAAAGACATTTGGAAAATCGAAACCAACGTAAAAGTAATATAATCACCGGAATTGCTAATTACAACAGAGTTGAATTTAAAAAGTAGACTTTATTGATAATGGTGTCGCGCTACAGTTAAATTTTCGCGCTCCACGGTATCAAGCTAAGTGTCGCGGCAGTATCAAGCAAAACGCCGCGATACAATTGATGAGAGCGGCTTTGCCCATGATATGCCACGCACACATGGCTATACCGCAATAGGAAAACGTTGTTATGGTACACAGGATTGGCATGCCAAGGGGAGAACAAATGCCATCGGTGCATTGTTGGGAAAGACTTTACTTACCATCGGTTTGTTTTGTAGCAATGTAAATGCTGATGTTTTTACCGCGTGGTTGAAGCAGGATTTGTTGCCCAAATGCCCCACGAAGTCAGTGATTGTTATGGATAATGCAGCCTTTCATAAACGCCAAGATACACGAGATGCTATCATTAGAGCGGGACACACGCTCTTGTTCCTGCCACCTTATTCCCCTGACCTTAACCCTATTGAACAAAAATGGGCACATGCAAAAGCTATTCGTAGAAAACAAAGATGCTCGATATATGATCTCTTCAAATTGAATCAATTTATTTAGGATCAGCTATATCAAACTCAATTTAGTATAAGACAAGCGGCATCAAACCGGGACATGACCAGTACACAAGAAGT
>JABSRY010000277.1 GCA_013214985.1 Hyphomicrobiales bacterium | reverse complement strand
TTTTAATTCTTCCAATAATTTCGTAATTTCTTTTGCACCCTCGGCACCAAGCCCCGCCATTGGTTCATCCAATAGAAAAACCTTTGGTTCTAAAGCCAATGCCATTGCTATTTCCAAACGTCGTCTTTCGCCATGTGCTAAATCACCTGAAATTGCAGACATTTTCATCCCTAAATTTGTTCGTTTAGCATGTAGTTTAGCTTCTTCAATTAGAGTTTTATCCTTCCGCCAAGATTTAAATATGTTGAAACTTTTATTCTCGCGTCCGCTTAAAGCCAGAATTATATTTTCCAAAACAGTAAATTCAGGCACGATCGCTGAAATTTGAAAACTTCTTCCCAACCCCAGTTGAGCACGTTTCACATTTGACATATTTGTTACAACTTGACCGCAAAAGTTTATACGGCCTGAGCTAGGTTTAATATTCCCCGCTATCAGTTGAATTAGAGTGGATTTACCCGCGCCATTTGGGCCTATTAAGGCGTGAATTTCGCCCTGTTCCAAATGAATAGAAACGCCATTTGTTGCCACCACATTGCCAAATGACTTGCATAAATTATGAACAGAAAGGATAGGATTAGTCATTGGAAGTCTCCCTACGTGACAGAGATCCAATAACCCCGTTTTTGGCAATCAAGACAACAAACAACAAGATCAAGCCCAAATAAATATGCCAAAACTCACTTACCCCATCTAGCAAATATTCTAATAAAATAAACAAACACGCGCCCACAACAGGTCCAAATAACCGCCCTACCCCGCCAAGAATTATAAACACCATAATTTCCCCGCTGGTTTGCCAACTAAACATCGTTGGGCTTACAAAACGATTGAGATCAGCAAAAAGAGCGCCAGCAAGTCCAGTAATCATACCCGAAATTACAAAAGCTATTAGTCGTGACTTAAACAGATTTATTCCCACGGTTTCAACCCGATCTGGCGTCTGACGTATCGCATTTAACACCAACCCAAAAAATGAATTTTTTAAGAAATATGTAAATAATAAGGTGATCGCTAACAATGAGAATGTGATGCTAAAAAACTGTATTGGGTCTAAGGTATTTAATCCCGAAAAATTGTTTCGTACATATATTAACAAGCCATCTTCGCCACCATAAGCAGGCCAGCTAATAGAAAAATAATAGAACATTTCACCAAATGCTAAGGTAACCATTATAAAATAGACACCAGAAGTCCGCAATGAAAGCAAGCCGATAAGCAGTGCAAATAAGCCGCTTACAAGCATTGCCACTAGCCATATAATAATCATGGATTTGGTACCTTCAATCAAAAACAGACCATCATAAATTGGTACGTTTGATTGCGCATGGCTTGCTAAAATACCCATTGCATAACCACCTAATCCAAAGAATACTGCGTGCCCAAGGCTAATCAACCCACCATAGCCAAGCGCAATGTTCAGCCCAATGCCAGCAATCGCAAAAATAACTGCTTTAGTGGTCAAGGTAATCAAAAAAGGTTCATCTGAAAAATAAGCAAGTATGGCTACAAATGGGATGACGATAAAAACCCCAGCATTTAAATATTTTGAAGCAATCATGATTTCCCTCCATAAAGGCCTGATGGTTTAAATAACAATATAATTGCCATCAAAATATAAATGAGCATTGAAGCGATAATGGTACCAGCAAATTTTGCGCCAGCCCCAAAAACATAAACAAACATATCTGGAATAAGAAAGGACCCCATTGTGTCGGTCATTCCCACTAGAATTGCGCCAATAAATGCACCTTTAATTGAGCCGATACCGCCAATGACAATCACAACAAATGCTAAAATCAACACAGGTTCGCCCATTCCAACTTGTACAGATTGCAGAACCCCAACCAATGCGCCCGAAAAACCTGCCAAAGCAGCGCCCAATGCAAAAACAATGGTATAAAGTGTCGAAATATTCACACCCAATGCTGCAATCATTTCACGGTCGCTTTCTCCAGCCTGTATCTGCAATCCAAGGCGGGTACGATTAATTAATAAATAAAGCCCAAGCGCAACCACTAATCCAACGCCGATCAGAACAAGTCTATAAAACGCATATTGAATACCACCAGGTAAAATAACCGAACCAGAAAGATAGTCTGGCAAACTTAAGTAAAGCGGAAAGGAACCAAAAATCATTCTTGTGCCTTCCGAAAATATCAAAATAAGTGCAAATGTAGCCAATACCTGACTAAGATGATCTTTATTATAAAGCCGTCTGATAATAAGAACTTCCATGATCATGCCAACAACCGCTGCAGCGACAATACTTGCTAAAATTGCCAATAAAAATGACCCTGTCAGCTCAGCAGTGAAAGCTGCTGCAAAAGCACCAATCATATAGAGTGAGCCATGTGCAAGGTTTATAAGCCCCATAACACCAAAGACCAATGTTAAGCCAGCAGCCATAAGAAACAACATCACGCCTAACTGTAGGCCGTTCAAAAGCTGTTCAATAAATAATATAGACAATAACTTTCTCCTTATATTTGCGGGCAGCTTAACGCCCGCAAATGGTCTTACATTTTGCACTGAGCTGCATAAAAATCAACGTGATCAGTCACAATTTTATTTAAAATTTTATTGGTATAAATATCACCTTCTTTAACCACTTCACGAATGTAAAAGTCTTGGATAGGATGATTGTTATTACCAAATTTAAAGTTGCCTCTGACTGACTTAAAGTCAGCAGCTTTTATAGCGGCTTGGAAACTGGCCATATCATCAATTGAAGCTTTGGCATTGGCACTGATCAACAAATTAGCGACATCAAAACCCTGACTTGCATATAATGAAGGCAAACGATCATATTTTTCTTGGAAACTCGCAACAAAAGCTTGATTGACAGGCGTGTCCAAATCTTTATTCCATTGTGACGTGTTTTTCACGCCCAAAGCAGCATCACCAACGGCCTTTAATATGGTTTGATCAAAACTAAAAGCAGGGCCAATCAATGGTAAATCAATGCCACTGTCTGCATATTGTTTAATAAACGAAATACCCATGCCACCAGGTAAAAAGAAATAAACACTGTCCGCACCAGAAGCCCTAATTTGAGCTATTTCCCCAGCATAGTCAGCTTGTCCAAGTTTTGTGGTAATCTCATCCGCAATTTCACCTTCGAAAGTACGTTTGTAACCCGTCAAAGCATCAATACCAGCAGGGTAATTAGGCGCAATAATAAACGAATTTTTATACCCGACACTATTTGCATGAGAGCCTGCTGCCTCATGCAAACTATCATTTTGCCAAGATACATTAAAATAATTGGCATGACAGCCCTTGCCCGCCAACGCAGATGGCCCAGCATTAGGTGACAAATATAACTTACCTTGCCCAATCACAGAAGGAATGACAGCCATCGCCAAGTTAGAAAAAATAATACCCGTTAAAACGTCTACTTTTTCTGATTGTATCATTTTATCAGCTGCTTGAATTGCGATATGTGGCTTACGTTGGTCATCTTCAATCACAACGCTAATTTCACTATTTTTTGCTTGCCCTATAGCCAACATAAAACCATCTCGCACATCAATTCCTAGTGCTGCACCACTTCCAGATAATGTAGTGATTAAACCAACTTTCAATTCGTCGGCGAATACAGGTAACATCGGCAATGAAATCATTGCTGTGGTCACAAGAAACTTAGTAAATTTGTTCATTTCTATTTTTCCCTTTTTATTTAGGACAATTATTTCCAATGTGGAAACATCCCTCTATTTTACTCAGTGTCCCAAATTACTGAGTTTTTCTATTTTAAATTTCAACCTTCAGCATCCTCCAATAAAATATGATATTGGTCATTTTTTTAATAAATAACGTTGAATTTTGCCAGTTTGTGTTTTTGGCAAAGAAGCGCAAAATTCAACAGCACGAGGATATTTGAAAGGCGCAATAGTTTGTTTAACGTGATCTTGTAGCGTTTTTATAATTTCATCACTTGCAACAACCCCATCTTGGAGAACGATATGGGCTTGAACAATCGACCCTCTAAAATCATCAGCTTTAGCAACAACGGCACATTCTTTGACAAATTTATGCTTGAGCAAGGCGTCTTCCACCTCTGGGCCAGCAATGTTATAACCCGACGAAATAATCATATCGTCATTTCTAGATACAAAATGGTAATAACCATCTTCATCTTTAAAAAATGCATCACCCGTAATATTCCACCCATTCTCGACATAGTCAACTTGGCGTGGATCATTTAAATAACGACACCCAGTTGGGCCTTTAACCGCAAGCCTACCAGTTTCTCCAACAGGCACATCTATGCCATCATTATAGATAATTTTTAATTCATAACCAGTAACAGGTTGTCCTGTGCAATTTGGCGCATGGTCATCC
>JABSRY010000276.1 GCA_013214985.1 Hyphomicrobiales bacterium | reverse complement strand
ATAAATATAAAGGTCTAACCAAATCATTGTAAATGCAATAGATGAGTTTTACAAAAGTAAATGGCGTTTATTAACTCTTATATTCCGTAAGTTAAATTTTGGAACGATGTAGGAACAGAGCGTGTCCGAATCATTAATAGGCTAATGTTCTGTTATTGTTCTATACTATATGTGGTTTTGACGGCTATAATATTAATAGACCTGCAAATCAATATCAGAGATTTTCAGAAATTTGATGGTCGTTTAAGTCTTTTTATTGAATAACGTGGTTAATTTTTGTCTATAAAATTTGAACAAACTGATGATATCAGCTCAAATTTTGTTAATTCTGTTAATTTATAGAATGAATGTAGAACAGAACATGTCCGAATCGCTAATAGATGTATATTCTGCTTTTGTTCCATCACTACATATAGTGATGTAGCTCAATTTGATTACAAATTAATTATTGAGAACCAATTTTTTGCCATCTACTTTAATTTTTGTGGCTTTAATTTCAAAAGAACCAAATTTTGTGGGTATTTCCACATGAACGGGTAGCAAGCTATTGGCATTTTCTATTGGCAATAACCATACCTTAGCCGATGCATAATTGTCTATAATCGTACGGTCTGACTGGCCTTTGCGGTGCCCAGCAATCGGGTAATAGCGCACCAAACATGAGACTGCATCTTTTAATGATTTATCATTTTTACGGGTATTTTTAATAGCGCTCATAACCAATTTATAGCGCGTAACACCGTCGAATATAGGTTGGATTCTATTGCATTGTTGACCTGCATTATTGGCATATTTTTTATTAAACGGCAACAACATTGCCCCTAACGGATCTACAACATTGCGCAAATGCTTGGCGCGGAGGGGTATGGTATCTTTATAATCCACATAAGGCGGGGTTGCATTGACCGATGCGCGGCTGTTATTGGGATATTTAACCACAACGCGGCGCTTAATACGCTTGTTAGAGTAAGCTGTCATATATTCGGTTGAATTTATTTTATGGCCATTATAAACACCTCGAGCGCGCGTCTCTATAGTGAATTTTAACATTCGGTCTATGAAGCCGTCTGTAAAAGCTCGAATGGCAATTGAATAGCTTTTATTCTTTAGCCGAGCCACCAAGCCTACACTGCCTAATTTAACGCCGTGAATATTGAGTTGATATTCGGCATCTATATTAGTTGCATAGCTAATGCTCGCATTTAATGCTAAATAAGCAGCAATTATTATAACCGACAAATATTTATTTTTGCATTTCGACTGGCATTTATAACGCATAACTTATCCTTGGGAAACGTTGTTCATGTTATGGTTTATAAATGATTAAGGTTAATTATGCGTTTAGCAAGAATAGAGGCAAAAACAATATTCATGTTAATAAGCAGGTATATCTGCTAAAATTTGACCATAAAAATTAAACTAAACACAGTTTATCTTGACCTTCTGCATTTATCAGATTATATGAACCCAACTTAAAATTTGTAAAATTACATATATGTTTGTTAATGCCTTTAGTTTATGGCAGAAACACATAATTAAATTAGGAGAGACCCATGGCTCGTCGTTGTGAATTATCAGGTAAAGGCGTTCAAACTGGCAACAATGTTAGCCATGCGAAAAACCGCTCGCGCCGCCGTTTTTTACCAAATCTTTGTAATGTTAGCCTATTGAGCGATACATTAGGAGAATCTGTTTCTCTACGCATCTCAGCCCATGCGCTACGCAGCGTTGAGCATCGTGGTGGTTTAGACGCATATCTTGTTAAAGCAAAAGATGCGGGCCTTTCAGCACGTGCATTACGCATTAAAAAGCGCGTTAAAAAGACTGTTGAAGCTGCAGCTGCAGTATAGTCTGTAAGCAAACTAATTTGAAAAGCCCAACCTAATTGGTTGGGCTTTTTTTATGTCTAATTATATTTTCTATAGAATATTACCGCTTTTGAAATGGTAGAATAATTACCTTCCAAAACTTTTCGTAAGCGGGTAATGCTGATTTCCCAAAAACACCTAATCTATTGGGTGCAACGTTCGGATGATAAATAAATGTACCAAATATCAAATCATAAATAGATAATACAGCCCCATAATTTTTAGCCTCACTCATGCTCGCGCTATGGTGATAACGATGTAATTCTGGGCCAATAAATATATAGTTTAAAAACCCCATTCTAACATCTACATTAAAATGACTAATCAGCCCATGCATACCGTTTATAATCAAAAACATGGCGACAACATTTGGTTCATAACCCATCAGCCAAACAGGTAATATAATAGCAAATGTTTGAATGAAAAATGCATTAAATGGATGAAACACGGCATGCATTAATAGATATAATCTAGGTGGTAAATGATGTGCCGCATGTAGAAGCCACATGAATTTTCCAACTTTTCCGCGCCCCTCATGCATAAATCTGTGCAAACCATAGTTTATTAGCTCAAAAATCAGCAAAGCCATCCCTAGCTGAACAATTTTTGGTAAATCACTTACAAAGCCGCTGTTACTGCCCGATACTGTTATGGTAAATAATGCCAAACCAGATGAGAGCAATGCTAAAAATGCCCCGTTAAAAACAATGAATTTTATATCCGCAATAAATGTGCTAAAATTCATTGACCATTTTTTTTGATATGGCAGCGTAACCTCAGCTAGCATATAAATAGAAAATAGAACGCCGATACACCCCATCCAAATAACTCTTGGGTCTAATTTTGTTGTATAAATTAGATGAAAAGATAGTAAGATAATTAACCAACTTATTGGATATAGCCCCCATCTTACAATTGAACGTATAATGCCGCGTTCATTGGTTTTCTGTATTATATTTGTCATAATGTCTCCTTAGATTCTGGACAAGTGTCCAATAAGGAGATATGTTTATACTAACTTTTTTTACTGTGAAGATCACATACCCGTGCGAGTGTAGGGTAATGAACATAATGCATCAAATATGTTGGATATTAGAAAACAAGATAGACGTATTTTAAAAACCAAACGACAACTTTGGTCTGCTCTGGTAAGTCTGTTACAAAAAACCGATTGGCAAGATATTAATGTGCGGATGATATGTGATGAAGCTAATATCGCTCGTTCATCTTTTTATAGCCATTTCGATAATAAAACAACATTACTAGATTATGGCTTTAGCCAAACAGTGCAAGAAGTCGAAACACAGATTAACCAAACACCCAAAATTGAAGGACAATTTGTCACAATTGCATGGCTAGTAAGCCATATTACACAAAATTTTACATTTTTTAAAAATATTAACAATAGCAGTGCTAGCCAAACCATTTTTATTAAATTCAAAGTCACAGTACAAAAAATGTTGCATCAAGAAATTATTGCGGCAGGACATAAATGTAGCTTTAGTGAAGTAGCATTTATAGTGGGCGGCTGTTTTTCAACCATTCAGCTTTGGATAGCCGATGATTGTAATAAAACTTCTAATGAATTAATTCGACTATTGAACCATTTATCTAGCCAAATAATTAGCATTCGCGGTTCTATTTCGTTATAAAATATTCTACTATAAACTAGCCCTTACATACGGATTTATCATTTGCTAGTGCGAATTGTAGCATTAGGTTGCGTTGCATGAAGTGGAAATTATTATCTGAGACTAGGGTAAGAATGGTTTCATCATCGGCAGATTTATGGACCGCAAGACCTTCCATATTATCAACCGCATATACCCAGTTTCGGTTAAGTAAAACTTCGCCAGTCACCAAAGCGCCTGGTTTAATATCTCTGCCGCAAAATTGCCTTATCTGCACCTGGGGGCCCCGCAAAATACTCAATGCGCGTTCTAAAATTACAATGTCGCCATTGGGCAGGTAATTAACATCGGTAATGCTGAAATCGTCAACGCGTTTTATCTTTAAAGATAGGTTTTTGTCGCCATTGACCAGCCAAGCACTATGGTTGCCGTTTTCATCTAACTTTTTTTCGGCAATGGTAAGCAGCCAACCTCTATAATTATGATTAGCCGGTAATGAGGTTACGCCTTCAAGACCGCGATTTGTCGGAAAGTCTTCTTGATTGGCGAGCACCGTTAGTTCTTTTGCTCTAGCGTTTAATTTCCCATTCTTGAACTTAAACCGATATATTGCTTGATCTCGCTCAACCGAAATTACCACATCGTCTAAGCTATCATTGCGTTTTGCTAGCCCTTCGCTATCGGCTTTCCAATGCACAAATTTTTTGCCCTTGGCATTTAATATGGGAGCAATTTGGCTGTTAATGAGCGAAAATAGCTTTTTATCTTTGTAAACAATATCTGCCTTGAGCCAATAACCGCGGTCGGAAATTGCCAATAATTTATTGCCATCTTTTGAAAGCTCTAGGCCT
>JABSRY010000275.1 GCA_013214985.1 Hyphomicrobiales bacterium | reverse complement strand
GATTGGCTTTTTCGGCAAAGCCCATATTTGCAATATCATTTTTGCGTAAATTTGTTTCGGCTGGGCTGCCCGCCCCTTCGACCACGATCATTTGATGGTGGGTTTTTAATGCGGCGAAGGATTTTAGAATGACCTCTAAAAACTTTGGTTTATAGTGATAATATTCGCGGGCTTTTAGGCTTTTAAATTTTTTGCCATTGATGATTACTTGGCTGCCAACTTCGCTTTCGGGTTTTAGCAAAATTGGGTTCATATAGGTTGTGGGGGTAAGTTTTGCGGCTTTGGCTTGCAGCCATTGTGCGCGCCCAATTTCGCCCATATTTGACGTTAGCCGGTTATTTTCTAAATCAAACACCTGGGCGACGGCCGCATTGTTGGACATGTTTTGAGATTTGAAGGGTGCAACATTGATATTTCTATTTGCAAATAGCCGACATAAAGCCGCAACAATTAACGATTTACCAACATCTGAGCCAGTACCCATAAACATAATTTGCCCGCTTGGGTTATCTTTATCTGTATTACTTAAATTTTGATGATTGTTGGATTGCGAAATATTATGCATATGCTAACTTTACAACGTTATTTTTGATTGATTTGTATCTGATTATTTGAAAGCTGTAAAATGAATCCTATAAACAGAAGCTTAGAATTTTTGGGTCATAAAATTATCCACTATCCTAAATCTGTTCTGATGCTGATATTGGCGTTCACCATATTTTCGGGTTTTGGCATTGCTCGGCTTAACTTTGAAGGTGCGGTTGGTAATATTTTCAACCCGCAAAGTAGCTTTGTTACTGAATTTAGGGATTTGTTGGATAATTATGACAATGTTGCGCGTGAAATTGTTATTGTTATTGAAGCCGATGATATATTGACTAAAACCACCCGAAATGAAATTACCGATTTACACTTGGAACTAGAGTTTTTAGACGATGTTAAATCGGTTATATCCATCGCATCGTTGCGCAATAGCCCAGGAAATCCAAATAATATTGGGCAGATAATTGCTGAGGGTAACTTTGAACGGTTTAGCAAAGATGAGATTTATAAAAAGCTTTATGAGCACCCGATTGCTCGGCACCGATTAATATCGACCGATAGCAAATCTACCTTGGTGATTGTCAGTTTAAAACCAATGGACGACCGCAGTTTAAGTTTAAGCACGATTAATGACAAAGCTAAAAAAATTGCCAAACAACAGCTTAAGACCAGTCAATATTATTTTACTGGGTTTTTAGCGGTTTCGGCTGAAATAGTATCGGCAATATTGCACGACCAAGTTTATTTTGTATTGGGCGGCGCTATATTGGGGCTTATATTTGGCTATTTATTTTTTAGGCATGTCACCTTGGTTATGGCGACGGCTATTCCTTCGGTTATTTCTATTTTTTGGACTTTGGGGGTTATGGGGTGGGCGAATATTAGCGTGAATGTAATGACCAATATTGTGCCGACAATAATATTGGTCATCGCTTTTGCCGATGCCATGCACATGGTGGACGCCATGCGTAACCGACTGTGCTTGGGCGAAAAACCGCAAGATGCGGTTATGTTTGCTATTAGGAATGTGGGACCTGCTTGCTTATTTACCACTGCGACAACCTCGGTGGCTTTTTTCTCACTGAGTTTTGCGAACACGCCGATTATTGCTGAATTTGGCCGCGCGGCTGCGATGGGGACTTTTTTAGCCTTGTTGGCGGCATTGATTTTAAGTGGTTTAATTTGTATTTTACTAAGCCCGATATTGCCTGTAAAGGCCACGGCGGAAAATGCTGTGCCTAACGGGATAGTCCATCATAAAATGACTGCTTTTTCGGTATTTATGGCTAGTATATGCATTAAATACCCTAAAAGATTGATTATGGGTGGGTTTATATTATTGTTATCTACTGGCTATATTCATTTTTTAAACGAGCCTGAATATAGATTTTCGGAAAACTTACCTGATGACAATCCTGCATCATATGCTATTGATATTATTGATAAAAACCTTGGTGGTATTAACAGTTTTTACTATGTTATATCGCGGCATGATGCACAAAAGTTGGATTTTGAAGCGTCTGAGCTTGTAAACATTTTAAAGCAAGTGGATGTTTTAATTGAGCAACAAGCGACTTTTAAAAGCAATTCATCGATTGTTAAATTAATTGACTGGTTGTCTTATAATGAAGCGGCACCAACAATTGGTGATTTATTAGATAATTTGCCAATTGAATTTACATCGCGCTTTGTGGATAAAGACCAGAAGTCGATTATTACAACTGCATTTACCGAAGATATTGGCGCAGCAGCATTAAGGCCGTTTTTAAGAGAAATGCGCAACCAAGCCAATGTGCTAATTGCCGAGCATAAAGACTATAAAATTATTTTAACTGGATTGGCCGCTATGAGCGCCGAAGAAAGTTTTGAAATGATTGACGAGTTAAACAATGGTTTATTGATTGCCATGGTCATTATTATTTGTTTAATGGGGTTTGTATTTAAGTCTGTTTTTTATGCATTTGCTAGCATATTGCCCAACCTTTTGCCCATTGTTGCGGGGGGTGCGCTGTTATATTTTATAGAGGGCGGCCTACAATTTACTACAATTATTGCGCTGACTATTGCTTTTGGAATTGCGGTTGATGATAGCATTCATTTTTTATATCAATATAGGCAATATAAGAAAAAATATGATGCCAAAACTGCTATTGAAAAAACGATGAAGCAGGTTGGCCCTGTTTTAATTGCCACGACATTTATGCTTTCGGCTGGGCTTGGTTTGATGTTTTTATCGGACTTGCCGCAGATGAGCTTATTTGGGGTAATTGTAATATTTATTTTATATGTTGCATTATTGGCAGACATTGCCATATTACCGTCAATATTTTATATAAAAGATAGACTTAGAAAATGACTATAAAATTTAAGGAATATTTATGCGCCGTTTATTAATTACTAGTTCTGTTGTTACGCTTGCTTTAGGTGCTTTTATTGTGCCCGTGGTGAGTGCAGGTAATTCTATTAGCCCTACTGTACAAAAGATATTGAACTTTTCGCGTTTGACTGATCATCATGAGTTTTTGGGCCGCCTAAAAGGCAAATGGAACGGCAGCGGAACATTAAAAGCAACTGCCAATGGCGTGGCCGAAAAAGTGCGTTGTAAAGCTGAATATAAACTTATATTAGGCAAGCGTTTTGTTGAGCAAAAAACCACTTGTAAAGTTGCAGGGCAAACTGTACATGGTGTTGGATATTTTGGGTATGACTTAATGAATAAAAGTTATGTTGGCACTAGCATGTCTAGTATTGATAATGGGTTTTCGCAATTGGTTGGCCGTAAGAAGGGCAAAGTTATTAATTTTACTATTACCCATAATAATACGGATATTAGAAAACGTGTAAACAGCAAAGCTACTTTAGAAATTAGCGGTAATGGCCGCCATAAATATAAGATTTTTAGCAAAGACAAAAATGGTAAAAATTCGGTTTTGTTTGAAATTTCATATTCGCGTTAGAATATTTAAATAGTTGCAGAAAGTCATTAAATGCTCACAGAATTTATTGCGGCGCAGCAGCTTAAGCAGCGATATGCGGTTTTTGGTAATTTTTATGATAGAAATATTAATGCCGAAACGCATATTAGAGGCCGTAATATTCTTGAGATTATGGCGCACGACATTTGCCCTTTGCTAGCAAAAGACATTGACGCGATGTTGCCCGATGCGGTTATGATTATGATGAACCCTGGATCATCGGAGCCGCTTGAGGATATTAGTTTTCAAAAAACCCTTAGTAAAAATGCAACAATTGAACATAATTTGGTTTCTACCAAACCTGACACAACGCAATATCAGGTGATGCGGGTGATGCATTATTTGAAATGGCAACATGTGCGGGTGATTAACTTATCGGACTTGCGAGAAGCCAAAAGCCCTTTATTTATTAAAAAATACCTATTGCTTGAAAAAGAATTTAACTTTGATTTGCACTCAATTTTTGCAATTAAGCGCGCTGATGAACTAAAAATTGCTTTAAAGCGCAAAGAAAATGCCCCCATAATTAACGGTTGGGGAGTTAGTGAAAAGTTAGATGCGTTGATTAAACGTGCTGAAAAACCGTTAAAGGCTGAGGGCAAAATGTTTGGCATTATAAAGCCTGATCTTAAGCCGATTAAATATTTTCATCCGCTGCCCACATTACAAAAAGATAAAAATCTATGGGTTGAAAATATTGTCAAACAGCTTAACCTAGGATTATAATTGGGTTTAAATCATTGCAAGGATTTTGTAATTTACATTTTTAAGGTTTTTAAATTAATTGCGGCGACTTTTTTAAAATTTGTCAGAGATGATGGTTTTACTATTTGTGGCAACAT
>JABSRY010000274.1 GCA_013214985.1 Hyphomicrobiales bacterium | reverse complement strand
GATATGCCACCAAAATTTTTGGATGATGCACTAAGCTCTAGACCACCCCGCCACAATAATTTATCAAATTCAACTTGCTTTGGATTTACCGATGAAAAGTGGATTTGTTTGGCAAAAATTGTTATGTTTTCTAGAGCAGAAGCTGAGTATATAGTTGCAAATATGCTATAAATGCAAATTATAAACATAGTGAATTTTGAACTGTATATTTTCAATGAGTCGTCACTTCTCTCGCTTGTTTTTTCTGGTTTTCACATCATGTACAAATAATTCTGCTAATTGATTGGTAATCGCCCCACCTAATTCTTCTGCATCATTTATGGTAATTGCACGGTCATAATAGCGCGTAACGTCATGCCCAATACCAATAGCAACCAACTCAATTGGCGATTTATTTTCGATATATGCGATCATTTCTCTTAAATGTTTTTCTAAATAATTGCCAACATTAGCACTCAGTGTACTGTCATCTACGGGTGCACCATCGGAGATTACCATCAAAATGCGGCGATGTTCGGGCCGCGCTAATAATCTATTATGTGCCCATGACAATGCTTCGCCATCAATATTTTCTTTTAACAGCCCTTCGCGCATCATTAGGCCAAGGTTGTTTTTAGAGCGCCTATAAGGTGTATCGGCGCGTTTATATATAATATGGCGCAAATCATTTAACCGACCTGGGTGCTTTGGCTTGTTTTGGTTAAGCCAATTTTCGCGAGATTGGCCACCCTTCCACGCGCGCGTGGTAAAGCCCAAAATTTCGACCTTAACATTGCAACGCTCTAACGTGCGTGCCAACACATCACCGCAAATAGCGGCAATGGTAATGGGTCGACCACGCATTGAGCCACTATTATCGATCAGTAAGGTTACAATTGTATCTTTAAAATCTGTGTCTTTTTCTTGCTTAAAAGATAAGGGTAACAATGGGTCGGCAATCACTCTTGCGAGTTTGGCGGCATCGAGCAGCCCTTCTTCTAGATCAAATTCCCAACTTCTATTTTGTTGGGCTAATAAAAGCCGCATTAATTTGTTGGCAAGCCTAGAAACAGCGCCTTGCAAATTTTGCATTTGATTGTCCAAATGCTCGCGTAATTTTACAAGCTCAAATTCTTCGCATATTTCTTCGGCGTGAATTATTTCATCAAACTCGGTACTATAGGCACTATAGGGGGCTTTTTCTGGATCAAAATTAGGGTGATTAGGGTCAAGTTCGCTGCTTTCATTTTCGGAAGCATCTTCATCGCCATCTGCATCTTCAAAATCACCAACTTGATCACTATCAGCATCCATCATTTGGTCTGAATCTTCTGGGTTTTCGCCTTGCATTTCATCATTGCAGTCGGTTTCGCCCTCTTCGGCCTCTTCGTCGGCATCATTTAGCCCAGCCTCTTGGGCGCCGCCTTCGGCTGAATCATTCATATCCTGATCTTGATTGCTTTCAAGGTCGCCAAGGTCATTGCCCATATCAAATGCCCGCAATAGATCATAAAGATCTTTTGCAAACTCAAATTGGTCATCTTTATTATTGGCAATATTATTAAGCAAATCGCCTGCTTTGTCGTCAAAATAATCCCGCCATAAATTTAAATTTTCGGCATATTTAGTGGGCGGCTTAAGCCCTGCAATTTTTTCACGCAATAGCAAAGCTAAGGCGATATCCATCGGCGCATCTTCGGTGCTTGTTGGTTTTCTTACGCCGCGTTTTTTAAGTTTTTCGGCAAAATCGGCATTGAGGTTGGTTGCCATGCCTTTCATTTGCGATGCACCAACAGCGGCAATACGCGCTTGTTCGGCCATATTAAACACAGATTTTGCGGTTGGGTCTGGCGGGCTAAGTTTGGTGTGCATATTTTCATTATGCAAAGCATGTGTAAGTGCCAGCATATCGGCACTGCCCCTAAGCAATGTAATTTCTTGGGCTTTTGTTACGAAACTTGGGTCTGGCAAACGGGCTTTTTGGCCGCTAACACTTGGGCGGTCGACCCCATAAATAACCTCTAGCTCATGGTCTTCAGATATGGCACGCATGGTTAAGGTTAGCGCCTTTTTAAACGGCGCTACCTTTTCGACTCTTTTTTTAGTTTTGTAACTATCAGACATAGTTTAACTCAAAAATTAAAATTAATTCATGGCAAGCATGCCCTAGCTTAATGCAAGATGAGCCGTAGATTCTGGCAATTCTTCATCAAACACGCGTTGGTAAAATTCGGCCACTAAACCGCGTTCTAGCTCATCGCATTTGTTTAAAAATGTAACACGGAAAGAGAATGCCATATCGTTGAAAATTTGCATATTTTCAGCCCATGTAATAACCGTACGGGGGCTCATGACGGTTGATAAATCGCCATTTATAAAGGCTTGGCGGGTTAAATCGGCCACGCGCACCATATTGCCAATGACAGTTTTACCATCTTTAGTTTTGGCTAAATCTTTAACCTTAGCTGCAACAATGGCCGCTTCATCATCATGCGGTAGATAGTTTAATACGGCTACGATATTCCATCTATCCATTTGGCCTTGGTTAATTTGTTGGGTGCCGTGATATAGCCCAGAAGTATCGCCCAAACCGATTGTATTGGCGGTTGAAAATAATCTAAAAGCTGGATGTGGCGATATAACACGGCTTTGATCTAACAAAGTTAGCTTGCCTTGTGCTTCTAAAATACGTTGAATTACAAACATAACATCGGCACGGCCAGCATCATATTCGTCAAAAATAAGGGCTGTGTTGCTTTGCAATGCGTAGGGCAAAATGCCTTCTTTAAACTCAGTGATTTGTTTGCCATCTTTTAGCACAATCGCATCTTTACCCACCAAATCAATACGGCTAATATGGCTGTCTAAATTCACCCGAATACATGGCCAGTTAAGACGCGCTGCAACTTGTTCGATATGGGTGGATTTACCAGTACCATGATAACCCTGAATCATCACCCGACGGTTATGCTTAAAACCCGCTAAAATAGCCAATGTGATTTCTTTATTAAACAAATAATCGGCATCTATTTCTGGCACATGCTCTGATATTTTTGAATATGCTGGCATGAGCATATCACTATCAATGTTAAAAGTTTCGCGTACTGAAATTTCAATATCGGGTGTTAGCGCAGTCATATTTTGCTCCTAGATACGAGGTTTATCACTCGTTATTATTTTTAATGTTTAGTACCTACTACACATAATCCACTGATTTTAAATGGTTATACGCAGCAATAATTTCTGATAAAATGGCTTCGCTGTCTTTATCACCTCTGTTTAAATCGGGGTGATGGCGTTTGGCTAGCATTTTGAACTGCTTTTTAATTTCTGCCGGTTGGGCTTTTTCATCGAGCCCTAGTTTTGCCAATGCATTGCGTTCGGTATTACGCAGCTGCTTGCGTGGTCGCCCAGAGGCACCCACTGGCACTTCGCCTTCGAAAAATTCAAACGGGTCTTTAAGACGGGCGCGGCCATTTAGACCATTATCTAAATTAGTATCTTGTGCAGAGCCAGCTTTACCACCCGTGCCACGTTTCCAAGTTGGGCGATGGCCTGTGCGGGCTTCTTCGATATAAGCTTTAACTTCGGCGTCTTTCATTTCTTCAAAAAAATTGTAGCCTTTGTTATATTCTCGGACATGTTGCAAGCATAAGTTATAATATTGATTTTTTTCTTTACCGCCCTTTGGCGCTTTATGTTCGCCCACTTTTTCGCACTTAGGCGTATCGCAGGGCGTTTGATGCTTTTTGCGTGTTAAATCATCTTTAGCTTTTACACGTAAGCTAGAAAAAAAGTCGTTATTATCTGCCAAGTTTTTAGGTCCGCACTGTTAAACTGAAATTAATTATCAACCATTTTGTTAAAATAGGCTGAGGCAATATTATTAAACCATTGCAAGTGATTTTGCTAGACCGTAAACTAATAAATATGAAAAATATTATAGAACAAAAAATTAAAGCCGAGTTTTCACCAGAAATTCTTGAAGTAATCGATGAATCTGACCTACATGCAGGCCATAGTGGTTGGCGTGAAGGTGGAAACACCCATTTTAAAGTTAGAATTAAGGCCAGTGTTTTGGATGGTAAAAGCCCCGTTGCAAAACACCAAGCCATTATGAAGCTGTTAAAGCATGAATTTAGCACGACCCTTCATGCACTTAGCATCGACCTAATTAAATAATTTAGCGATTATAACAATTTTGCTACTCTAATTGACATAATACGGTTATCTTGCTTGCGCAAAATCTCGAACCGAAAGCCATAGAAGCTGAATGCTTGCCCGATATTAGGGATTATTTTGGCTTCATTAATGATTAAACCTGCAATGCTAATCGCATCATCTTGTGGCAAATCCCAATCCATCGCACGGTTTAGATCACGCACCGACACATGACCATCGACATTGACGCTGCCATTGGGTTGCGGTC
>JABSRY010000273.1 GCA_013214985.1 Hyphomicrobiales bacterium | reverse complement strand
TGGGTGACAGGAGTATATACAAAAAAAAGGTACCGAAAAATTCTTGCCCTACAGCTCAATTATATCTGTGAAAGGCGCAGTATTTGTTGTGCGCGGCATAAAATCATTTCGTGCAAAGTTAGGCACTTGGTTATTCGTTGGTGATAAAGTCAATGTCGAGAAAGGCTCAAGGGCTAAGATAATGTTATTTGGTAGCGGTTTAATTATGATTACCGAAGATACTAGTTTTCAAATTCCTTCCACAAAACCAGGCACTGAAAGACCCGTACTGGTTCCAAAGATAATATGGAACAAGGTCAAAAAATTGGTAAATGGCGAAAGTTTTGATATTGACACACCAACCGCTGTTTGCGGCGTGCGCGGCTAATCTACAAATAAATTGAAATTGCTGTCAGATTTAACGATTTTACAAAAATACACTCATATTGTGCCTTTGTATGGCAATAATTGTGCCTTACAATATTCATCTCTGGTAGATTATTTCATCAGTTAAACAATTTACTTTCGCACCAATAGCGACAATCACTGCAAATACAAATATTTCTTCTGTTTTTGGTGCTTTTAACGTAAGATCATGTTGGGTTTCGGTTTTTTGATACAAAAAGTTTCAGTCATAAAGTTGTATATGTTACATAATTACCAACGAATAAAATAATTAATAATATTGTTTAGGGGTAGGGACCATTATTATGAACTTAGATATGAAAGCAGCACGTCAAAAATCACTGGATGCAACAGCAAATGGTGCACCAACACGTCCAACAAATCAGTTTTTTGGCGTTGGCCCAATTACAGACATGACGACAGACGAAATGGCATCACGCATGCTCAAAATAGAGTTTTATGCATGGTTAGAAGCAACTTACCCAAAGTTGGACGATAATGGCGCAGTTATTGGCAATTATACCACCGCCGAGCTTGGGCGCGGCATGCATAGAGGTTACCCCGCCGATAAAGTATTGCTCGATATGATGGGCGAGATGACCCGCTATTTCGAATTTCCTAAAAAGAACAAAATTGCAATCGGCCTTGGTGGCGGCCATAGTGGCTTTAGCGTTGCCGCAATGCACTTATTATCTGCCAATAAACCAGATCAAAAAGTTTTTGTAGATACACCAAAGCCAGAAAGTGATGCGGCAAAAAAATCAGGCTTTTTCCGCCAATCTTGGGGCGCACAGTTAACTGAAATGCTTATCCACGCCAAAAATGGCGATCCTGATCGTCTGCATTTTGCAGGTGAAGAAGGCAATATACCATCGGCAAAAACGCTCAAAGAAATGGGCATTAAACTATTCTTTGGTGTTGGTCACGAAACGACGGGCGCGACCACCTACACCGAAGATGAAATTAAAAACCTGCTCGCGTGGATAGACCTTGACCCAATAAACCACCATGCGGTGATTGATAGCACATCACTATTAGGCGCCATGCCTTGGGCGGATGCTGTAATTGCCGAAATGTTCAATAAATGTTGCATGTTTACACCGTTTCAGAAAGCCATCGGCGGCGTATCTGGCTATTTCATCTTTGCGATGACGCCGCAAGCGATGGATATGATTGACGATAATATGAAGCAACCGAGTTGGGCTATCCCACGTCAGTTAAAAATCGCTTGCCCGACCGATATGAAAATGCCACTAACCTCGGAGCTTAAAACCAGCTTGGGGCCAATCTATGATCCTGCAACAAAAAGCATGCTCGGCGGCATTATTAATACTTTTTCTACCCTTGCATTTGCCGAAACGACATTCGCAATTTTGCGTAATGAACGTAATATTGGAGATGTTAAAACACTCAATAAACGTGCCATGGCAAACCGTGAATTTGTAACAAATTGGGTCGAAAACAACCCATTATTTGAGCTAGGTGTAAAACACGCACCTTCTCGCGGAACAGCGGTTAGCCTGCTAAAAGTGGTCGATTCAGATATTACAGATCCAGCAATGCATCAACGCATCATTGCCGAAAGTAAAAAATTATTAGGTTTTGATGGCTTAACACACCCCAATGGCAGCCACGAAAAAGGCCTAGATGTAGCTCGCTATGTCAACGCATTCCCAGGTACAGATGGTGATTATCGCGCATGGATTGGCGGTATCCGCCCAGCAAATGATATACCATCACTTTTGGAAAACCTAGAATATGCCTATCATCGTGCAAAAATTTTAGTGCTCGAGCAAGAACTGGCAAAAGATGGCGTTACATTTGAGGCCGAACCTATAGCGTCAAACAATGCCCGCCTAGATGATGCAACTCGCGCCTATAAAATATTAATAGCCGATTTAGTCGGTATGAAATTTGATGCAAATGGCAAACCCGATCATAACGAAGTTAAAACACATATAGAATCAAAAGGCGGCATTTTTCACGAAGCATCGGCAGCAGAATCAACAGGCCTAAAAGCAGGCATGCATTTCTTCTACCTACCCAATTTATCAACATCCGATGAACTTATGGTCGCTTCTGGTGAAGGCCAATATGATGCCGTCATTGCAGCTGCGACCTTCTTTCCAGCCGATACAAAATTTGAATTTGGTGGCGTGCGCATTGGCGCGGGTACAGGCAATATGGGTTCAAACTCATGGGGTGGAGGTGATGGCGCAGGCGGTGCAGCACCGTTAATGAACACACCAAGCTTTAATTCTCGCACCACTGCTCAAACTGCAATTAAGGCATTACTCAAAGTAATGCCAAACCTTGCAGTGCAAGAAATGCACGACCGCGTATGCGCTAAAGATTTCGATACAGGCAAAAACCTATGTGAATATCCGACTACCAAAATTGAGTCTAAAAAAATAGCAATCATTGGTTATGGCAATATAGGGCGCGAGGTTGCAAAACTAGCAAAGGCGTTCGGCATGGAAGTGGTGATCTTCGCCCGTCCAAACCATAAAGATTGGATAATGTCAGAAGGATTTTCCTATGCAAGCAGCATTTTAGAAGCATGCACAGGTGCCGACGTTGTTAGCCCACATTTAGGCCTAGGCGCATTTGATGAAGCAACTAAAACATTTGCCAATGCAGGCATCATTGATGATAAAATATTATCAGCAATGCGCCATGGCGCAGTTGTAGTTAATTACGATCGTGGCGAATTAGTTTGCACAAAAGCACTAGATAGCGCTTTAACTTCAGGTCAAATATCCTATGCTGCAATAGATGCCGATCTGTTTAAAGACACAAAAACAGGCGCTTTATCGGGGCCAATGGTACCGTATTTAGACATTTATCCAAATCATATTGGCAAAATGGAGCTATTACCCCATGCCGCGGCCGATACTGAACATTATTCAAGGGTAGATGGGGCAAAACAAGCGGTAGATCAAATATTTGATGTCATCCAATATAAGAAAGTGGTCAACCTAAAAGGCGATTTGCCAGATGGTTATACCGATGGCAAGGCGTTAACCGTCAACGGTGTTGGTAAAGTAACACCCAAAGATATTAGCAAATTATCTGCCGATGAACTGAAAAATATTCGTGCATTGACCGAGCAACTTGCCGCGTTTTGGGGCAGCATAGAGGCAACAAAAGATTTGGATCGCCGTGCAGATTTAATTAAAAATCATGCGAGCGATGCCACAAAAAATGCTAACAAGCTTACAGCGTTTTTAGCCAATAATGGTCTGAATGGCCCATTTAGCAACTAAAAATACATTATTGAGAAGGAAAGGGTGTTTCTATTAGAAACGCCCTTTTTGTTTGGGGCAGAATATCTGTTATTGCTGCATAATTTAGATGGCTTGTATTTGTGCAGTCTGTTAAAGAATAAAGGTTGGTCTCGTAGCTCAGTTGGATAGAGCACCAGATTCCTAATCTGGGGGTCACAGGTTCAATTCCTGTCGAGATCACCACCTTAACATATCAACCTATAAAACAAAATCCGTTGCAGGTTGAAGCCGGAAAGTGCGATGGATTACTCAAAAATGCCTAAGTTTATTTCTAACCCTGTGCCCAACCAAATGGCGTGGTTGGTGTGATCGGCCAAGTCATCACCCGTTTCTGGGTGTGAGAAAACAATTAGTCCGTTACGGTTGAGCGCCAACCACGGCAAAAGTTCGCTAAATTGCGTCGGGCTAACCGCAAGTAAACATGACCACATCGGGTGAGGTCCCACATTTTTCTCATGCATCCGCCCCATTTTTATATTGAGCATTTTTGCCGCTGTTTCACATAATATTCTAGCCTGCTCAACGCTATTTTCATCAAAATACACATGTACATGATAGCCCTTAATTTCTGTGATTTCCATTTTTACCTCCTAGACATTATTAAATGTCATTCCAAAAATTTCACCTATTTCTAACGTAACGTATTTCGCCAAATTTTTAAGTAAATATACTCCTGTCACCCAATTAACTGGTAATTTTTATCAGTAATGATTCTGAAATTATCAGTTATGGTGTCCCG
>JABSRY010000272.1 GCA_013214985.1 Hyphomicrobiales bacterium | reverse complement strand
CAAATGTTATTGATGGCGTCGCAAATGTTATTGATGGCGGCGCCATCAATAACATTTGCTCTAGCGGAGCAAATGTTATTGATGGCGGCGCTGGCGATGATTTGGTGACTGTTACATCTGGCGCAGATACATTAATAGGCGGTGCGGGCAATGATACGTTGAGTTTTGCCAATTATACGAGCAACGTCATCGCAGATTTGGGTGATGCCATTATTTTGGGTGATAATGTTTCTGGCTTTGAAAATTTAACGGGCGGTAGCGGGCATGACATTTTATTTGGCGATGATGGCGCAAATGTGTTAACTGGAAATGTGGGTGCCGATTTGTTAGTGGGTGGCGCAGGCAATGATGTGCTTATCGGCGGTAATGATAATGACCGTTTAGTTGGTGGCGCTGGCGCCGATGATTTACAAGGCGGCTCTGGCATTGATATTGCGGATTATAAGGGGTTTGGCGCAATCACCGTTGATTTAACGACGACTAGCAACAATACTGGCGAAGCGGTTGGGGATACTTATAGTTCCATTGAAACAATTGAAACTGGTAGCTCAAATGATGTTTTAAAAGGTGATACAGGAAACAATATTCTAAAAGCGGGTGCTGGTAATGATACAATTATCGCCACGTTAGGTAGTGATGATTTACAGGGTGGTACGGGTACCGATACACTTAGTTATGCGGGTTATGGCAGCGCGGTCACAGCTGATTTAAGCCTTGGCACCGCCATGGGCGATAGCATATCAGGTTTTGAAAACCTAATTGGCTCTAGCAATGATGATGTTTTGAGAGGCTCAACTGGCAATAATAATATTAATGGCAGCGGCGGAAATGACACAATATATGGATCGTTAGGTTCCGACACTTTAGATGGCGGTACAGGTAATGATACGTTAAATTATAGCAGCGATACGAGTGGCATCAGCGTAAATCTTAGTACAAACACCACATCTGGTGGGTTGGCTGCTGGTGACACCATTGCCAATTTTGAAAATATAATAACTGGTAATGGCGATGACACATTAACAGGCACGAGTGGCGCGAATGTTATTACTGGTGGTCGAGGTCTCGATATTATCAATGCTGGTGCTGGCGATGACACCATTCATTATTTTGTAAAGAGTGGAGATTTAGGCGATACCGTTGATGGGGGTGCAGGTTCTGATACCGTGGATTTCACGGGTTCAACACCAGCAAGTGGCAAAGGTGTTTATGTGGAGCTTGATACTGGCTATGTTGCAGATTTAGGGCAGCATGATGGCAATGGCACTAAAATATCTACATTTGGTGACAAAGGCATTGTTACTAATGTTGAGAATATCGTAGGTACGTCTTTAGTTGATATAATCAAAGGTTCGAGCGCTGATAATACATTAAGCGGTGCTGGCGGTGATGATTATTTAATTGGTTATGATGGCGCCGATACTTTGTTGGGCGGCTCTGGAGATGATAAACTAGTCTTAAGTAAAGGCGATTTGCTGTTAGATGGCGGGGCTGATGATGACATATTTAATATCAATGTTGCTCGTCTTTCAGTTAGTGACAAAAATGCAGCGTTGAATATGGATGGTGGCACAGGCACTGATACCTATAACTTCACCGGAATAGGCACGCTAACAGATAGCAGTGACATTCATAATTTTATTGATAATGCTGAAATATTGGATTTTACAGGTACAAATGCAAATGCAACATTAAATTTAACATTTGATGATATTAAAGCCATGACCGATGCCGATAATGATTTAACCATTAAAATTGGCGCAGGAGATACGGTTATTGGTGCGGGCGGTGATTTAGTTAGCACAACACCTGTCGGTAATATAACCACTTATGAGTTTACTAGCGGATCAGAAACAGCAACTCTAATTGTTGAAGTTTCCTAATATCATTTTATAGAAACCAAAAATTGCGAGATAGTTCAATTTATTTGATTGGATTTATCTCGCTCTTTTGCTTGTTTCATTATAGTACTGGCATTCTAATAATTTATGGGCTTGTTTAATGTCACAAAATGCAATTGAAATTAAAAATCTTGAAAAAACCTATAACCCGGGTAAGCATAACGAAAAAAAGGCGTTAAATTCTATCAGTCTTGAAATCCCGACAGGGTCGATCTTTGGCCTGCTTGGCCCCAATGGTGCAGGCAAATCTACTCTAATAAATATCATGGCGGGTTTAGTCAATAAATCGGGCGGCAATGTATCTATTTGGGGTTTTGACATTGATAAAAACCCTAGGCAATCTCGTGCATCTATTGGTGTTGTGCCACAAGAAATTAATTTTGACCCATTTTTTCCGCCGATTGAAAGTTTAGAGCAACAAGCAGGTTTATATGGTGTGCCAAAGTCCGAACGGCGCAGTATGGAGATTTTAGAAGCGGTTGGTTTGGCCGACAAAGCCTACGCCTATACTAGAGATTTATCAGGCGGAATGAAACGTCGTCTGTTAATGGCAAAAGCATTGGTGCATAACCCACCCGTTTTAATTTTGGATGAACCAACTGCAGGGGTGGATGTAAAATTACGCAAACAAATGTGGGATTATGTAAAAGAGCTTAACGCACAAGGTACCACCATCGTGCTCACTACGCATTATTTAGAAGAAGCTCAAGAATTATGCGATCAAATTGCGATTATCAATCATGGTAACATTATTACTAATGAACCAACGCAGCAGTTGTTAGACAGAGTGGATAGTAAAACACTCATCATTACACCGACGAAACTATTATCTAAAATACCTGTTTTTGGTAAAAAAATAAATGCAAGTTTGGATGAAAATGGCAACCTGATAATAGAATACCCACCCAAGCAAATCGGAATTATGGAAATATTATCTAAAGTTCAAGATCATAAAATAGACATTAAAGACATAGCGACCCAAGAAACTGGGCTAGAAGAGGTATTCTTGCAACTCACTGAAAATGCGTAAATCTTCATGTAAAAGGTGCGATTATACATTGCGAGAAAAATAAGATTACGCTATTTTCAATAAATCTAGCACCCGTAGCTCAGCTGGATAGAGCGCTGCCCTCCGAAGGCAGAGGTCATGAGTTCGAATCTCGTCGGGTGCACCATTTTACATTCGTTGCTGTTAAAAGCACCTAAGACCTTGAATGGTAAGGTGGTTTTTGGTGTTCTATAGCCTGTACTTCGGTCGTAGGGTAAACGCTCTACAAAGACCAGTCTTAGAACCATTTTTTGTAGGTCTATGTTGCCTGTATTCCACAGTTTCAAAGGGTTTGAGAGGAATTTCATGGAGAGTTCTAGCATTTGCGCGCTGGTGGCCTTTGGTTTGTAGCTATTTTCCAGTTTTTCGGTGGTTAGGTACTTTTCGGTTTCTAGCTTTTCGATCTTGCGCTCGTAGGCATTCATTGTGGCGGTGCTGGTGGTTTCTACAATGCGGTCTAGGAATAGATCTATTTGTTTTTCGATTTTAAGGGTTTCTTGGCGCAATGATTTGCGCCACTCATTGGCCTGTGCAAGGCGTTGATTCCATGCCAGTTCAAACATTTCCTTAATGAGCTTAAACAGACTGGCAGAGGGACGCATTTCTTTCAGGAGTGCTTCGAAGTCGCCTTCTACTTTGTCGCGTTTGATGGATTTTCCGTAGCTGATACAGGTTTTTGTGTGGCAAAGATAATAGGGATATTTTTTGTATTTACCTTTTGACCAACAGGAACGCAAGGGTTTGTCGCAATCCGAGCAGGTTACGAATCCACGTAGAGGGAAGTCCAAGTTGATGTCTTTTCTTGCGGGAGCCATCGCGCCGTTTTTTAGACGATCTAATATTTTCATGTGGGCTTTAAAGGAAATCAGCCCTTCGTGCTTTCCTTCACGCAAATTTACTTTCCAACCCGGCGCTTGGACATATCCAGCATAAATTGGATTAGTCAGGATTTTTGTGACTTTCCATGTACGAACTTTGCCGTTCGGTAGATCGTGGGGGAAATCTGGTTGGTTTTCAAAAAACCGCTGTACTTCTGTTTGTGATCCAAAACGGCCCGTCACATATCCCTCTAGGGCTTCTTGAATGATGGAGGCAACCGGTTCATCACGAATGAGAGTTTTGCCGCCGCGTTTTGATTTGGTGTAGCAGTAACCGATTGGTGCTTGAAATACCCAAAAGCCTTGCTCAACACGTGCTTTCATTTTTTGGACAACTTGTCGTCCGTTTTGTTCTCGCTCAAGTGCGCCATGGGCGGCGAAGACGGTTTCAATGAATTTGCCTTCGGGGGTGTCGTCGAAACGGAAATTTAGACATTCCACGACAGCATTCCGCATTTTAAATTCTCGTCGCAGCTTGATATGAAATTCGGTGTCTCTGGCAAAGCGTTTGAGGTCATCGAATATGACCACGTAATTTTTATCGGCCTGCGCATCCAGATAGGCCAGCAATGCCACCATGCCGGGGCGTTTCATAA
>JABSRY010000271.1 GCA_013214985.1 Hyphomicrobiales bacterium | reverse complement strand
AATGACGCATCGGATGATGCGTTTGCTGCTTGATGCATTGTATCGCGGGTTGAGGCTGAACCTAGATGGGTTAAGCCTGTGCCAGTTAAGTGCAAATGTGCGGGATCTGGATGGCTTATGGGGGATATAATGTTGCCACTTTTATATTGTTCATCTAAATCAACCACTTGCCCTAAACCGAGTTGGTTGATTTTTTCTATAAGCGTGGTGCCATTTTTTGCGCAATCTAATGCCAATGCGTAAACGCTTGATGCGTCGTTTACGATATAGGCCTCGCTACCTTGGCGCGCGACAACCGAAATGTTACCATTTGAGTTAGTAATTTGCGAAATTAGCATTATATTTCCTTAGCCTTTATTCTTGTTTAAAACGTCGAAAATAACCGCAGCGAGTAGCACTAAGCCTTTAATGACTTGTTGCCAATCGATGCCAATACCCAAAATGGACATGCCATTATTCATGACTCCCATAATGAATGCGCCAATAACTGCGCCAATGATTGTGCCTACGCCGCCAGACATTGAAGCGCCGCCAATAAACACGGCTGCAATGACATCTAACTCGAAAGCTAGACCTGCTTTGGGTGTTGCTGTATTTAGCCGTGCCGCAAAAACTAAGCCCGCTAAAGCGGCCAATACGCCCATATTTACGAAGGTAAGGAAGGTTAGACGAACGCTATTGATACCTGACAATAGCGCAGCTTTTTCGTTACCACCAACGGCATAAATACGGCGGCCAATAGTGGTGCGATTTGCTACAAAGCTATAAACCGCAATTAGAAACGCCATAATGATAAACACGTTGGGAATGCCGCGGAATATGGACAATAAATATGATATGTAAATAATGCCGCCGACGATGAGTGCATATTTACCATAGAAGAATGCGGACGGCTCTACTTCGGAACCCAGCTTTTGTTGTTGTTTGCGGCTGCGCAATGCTGAAAATAATAGAAATAAGGCAACTACTACGCCTAATAATAATGAGAATAGATTTAGGCTCTCATTATTGAAAAGATCAGGAATGAAGCCTGATGAAATGAGCTGGAAACCTTTAGGGAAGGGGCCAACAGATTGGCCATTTAACAAAGCTAAAGTAAGCCCTTTGAACACTAGCATGCCTGCTAAAGTTACAATGAAGGCTGGTATTTTATAATATGCCACCCAAAAACCTTGCAAGGCGCCAATACAACCGCCTACTATGAGGCAGACCGCGCCTGTGAGCACATAATTTATTTCGTAATTAACGATCATTACTGCGGCTAATGCGCCGACAAAACCAACGACTGAGCCAACTGATAAATCGATATGACCACAAACAATAACCAATAACATGCCGATGGCCATGATGATGATATAGCTATTTTGCAATATTAGGTTTGTTATATTGATGGGCTTCATTAATATGCCGCCAGTGGCGACTTGAAAGAATGCCATGATTGCAATCAAAGCTAATAAAATGCCATATTCTCGTATATGTTTTTTAACGAAATCAAGCGCTGAGGGGCATTGATCTGTGTCTATAATTTCTGTTTTCATTTTCCCTACCTTAAATTAGATTGCCGTTCGGCTTATTGTTCTTTTGATTTGATGATGAGAGACATAATTTTTTCTTGTGACGCATCTTTGGTTGGTAATTGGCCGACCATTTTGCTTTCGTTCATAACGTAAATTCGATCTGTAATGCCGAGTAGTTCTGGCATTTCGGAGCTGATGACGACGATTGATTTGCCTTGGGCGGCTAGATCTCTAATAATAGTATAAATTTCGTATTTTGCGCCGACGTCTATACCGCGGGTTGGTTCATCTAAAATCAGAATATCTGGGTTGGCAAATAGCCATTTGGAAAGCACGACTTTTTGTTGATTGCCACCTGACAGATTTACGGTTTCTTGATCGATGTTTGAACATTTAATGTTGACCATTTTGCGATATTTTTCGGCGATTTCGATTTCTTTATGATTGTCAATTACCCCATTATTTGAAATGCCACCAAAATTGGCGAGGGGGATGTTGGTTTTAATTGATTCTTCTAGTACTAAACCATAGGTTTTGCGATCTTCTGTGACGTATGCCAAGCCTGCTTCGATGGCATTATAGGTTGTTGAAACATTCATCTCTTTGCCGTTGAACTTTGCTATTCCGCTTAGTTTTTTACCATAGCTTTGCCCAAAAATACTCATTGCAAGCTCGGTACGTCCTGCGCCCATTAGACCTGCTATGCCAATGACTTCGCCTTTTTTAACTGAAAAATTGACATTATCGACACTTAACAAATCGGTATATTCGGGGTTTTGCACTGTCCAATTTTCTACGGTGAAAACTGTATCGCCAATTTGTGGATTTCTTTCTGGGTAGCGGTTTGAAAGTGACCTTCCGACCATATCTTTTACAATTATATCTTCTGAAATTTCGTTGGTATTACAATCTAAATAACTGACGGTTGCGCCATCGCGTAATACGGTTATGCTATCTGCTACTTTAGAAATTTCGTTTAATTTGTGAGAAATTATAATAGCGGATATGCCTTTTTTTCTAAAGCCTATTAACAATTCGAGCAACGCGTCGCTATCGGTTTCGTTGAGCGATGATGTTGGTTCATCTAAAATGAGTAATTTTACTGCTTTGGACAAAGCTTTGGCGATTTCGATTAATTGTTGTTTGCCTAAACCTAAGCTACCTACATGGGTTTCTGGGTTTTCGTTTAGTCCAACCAGTTTGAGTAGTTCTTTTGTGCGTCTATTGGTTTCTGCCCAATCGATTATGCCGTTTTTGGAGATTTCATTACCTAAAAATATATTTTCGGCAATGGATAATAAGGGTACAAGAGCTAGCTCTTGATGAATGATAATAATGCCTTCTTTTTCGCTATCTACGATGCCTTTAAAGGCTTTTACATTGCCTTCGTAGCTAATATCGCCGCTATAGGTGCCATGCGGGTATACGCCGCTTAATACTTTCATTAATGTCGATTTTCCTGCGCCATTTTCGCCAACTAATGCGTGGATTTCGCCCTGCTTGACTTTAATGTTTACGTTATCGAGTGCTTTTACGCCTGGAAACTCTTTAGTGATGCCGCGCATTTCTAGAATGGTTGTCATATATTTTCACTTACTGTTAAAAACTGGTTGCCACCATAGCATATATAATGGCAACCATTTTAAACTTATGCCGTGTTATGAGAGAGCAAACACGGCACATTGGGGTTGTTACTTGATTTGGTTCAAGAAGATATGAAGGTACAATTTTCTTACCATTATCATATGTTTTTGTGTCATTAATTTCTGGCGTTTTGCCTTTAAGTAATGCATCTACCATGCCCACGGTTACACCAGCAAGTGTACGTGTATCTTTAAAGATAGTCGAATATTGCTCACCAGCAATCATTGATTTAACCGATTGAATTTCGGCATCTTGGCCTGATACGATTGGCATTTTTTCGCCGCCTGAACCATAACCAATGCCTTTAAGTGAAGATAGGATACCGATTGACAAACCGTCATATGGTGCTAGTGCGCCATGAAGCTTTTTATCGGTATAATTGGCTGATAATAGATTGTCCATACGCGCTTGTGCAACTGCACCATCCCAACGTAAAGTACCTACTTTATCCATACCTAATTGACCTGATTGAATTATAATATCGCCTGAATCGATCATTGGTTGGATGACTGACATTGCGCCATTATAGAAGAAGAATGCGTTATTATCATCTGGTGAACCACCAAATAACTCTACATTCCAAGGTTTTTGATCGCCAAAGCGTTCTTTAAGGCCGTTTACTAGATTTGTTGCTTGTAATACGCCAACTTTGAAATTATCGAATGTTGCGTAATAGTCGACATGTTCTGAGCCTTTGATTAGACGGTCATAAGCAATGATTTTAACGCCAGCAGCAGCATTTTCTAATACATTTGATAAAGTCGTGCCGTCAATAGCACCAATAACCAAAACATTGACACCTTTTGTGACCATGTTTTCGATTTGAGCTAATTGATTTGGAATATCATCGTCCGCATATTGTAGGTCAGTTGTGTAACCTGCAGCAGCAAATTGTTTTACCATGTTGCTACCATCTGCAATCCAACGGGCTGAAGATTTGGTTGGCATTGAAATGCCGACAAGGCCTTCGGCCGCAGCCATGATTGGCGCAGCCATGAGTGATGTACTTACAGCAGCAGCCATAAGTATTTTATTAAATAGTTTCATTAATTTACCTCCCTTGATAAAATACGTTCTATTGATTTTTATCTGACGAACTGAACGTGCCTATATTTAGACAATTTATGATATTTATGTCAAATTCGAAATAGGTTTGTTGTTATATCAAAACTGATATACACATTAATATATATTATACTCTGAGTCTTTGAAACTCCGAATATTGTGTTGACGTTTTGATTTAAATAGATTCTCTATTGATTATGAT
>JABSRY010000270.1 GCA_013214985.1 Hyphomicrobiales bacterium | reverse complement strand
CACTCAAAACACTAAATGCCGAAACATTGGGTGCATTATTAATGCATTTCATGTGCGAAACCATCGCGGCTGCCGAGCTGCTGGGCGTAAATGCATTCGATCAGCCTGCCGTTGAGCAAAGCAAACATCTTGCCAAAAAATATATAGAAAATAAGATATGAAAAAAGGCGTCTAATAAACGCCTTTCTAATTTTTATTTAGTCAATTTCATGGTCGATTAATTTATGTAGATTAAACACAAAATAACGCATATGCGCATTATCGACAGTGCTTTGCGCTTTGGGTTTCCAAGCGGCAACCGCATCGTCATAATTGGGGTAAACACCAACCACATCCAATTTACTTAAATCACGAAATTTAATATTCGTCAGGTCTTCTAGTTCGCCGCCTAATACAATATGCAGCTTTTGTGTGTCAGCCATTTACTTCTCCTAAATGAATTCATTAATATTGATTTAGCCAAATTACGCATAAATAGCAAGGTTAATAGAATAGTTATAACGGTCACTTAAAAATATTTTCGGATGGAAAATCAAAATTAATCGTATGGGTAATGATGCTTTTATGCAGCTTAACACCAGCAGCCACCATATGCGGGAGTTTGGGTATTGGCTTATTATAAGTCAGTAGGTTTCCAAATCCATCAGTTATAAGCCCGCCAGCTTCGTGAATTATAATGTCCGCTGCGGCCATATCCCATTCACCTTTATTGGTAAAACTAACCATGGCATCAAATTTTCCTGAGGCAACCAAAACAACGCGCATCGCCATAGAGTTCACAATGTCATAGTTCATTTCAGGCCATATATAATCAGACCGCTTGGTCATTCGCTCAAAATGAAATTCATAAGCCAAAATATTACAATTATATACGTTAGTTTTTTGGCTCGGTTCAATTTTTACACCATTTGCAAAAGCACCCTGGTTTTGTTCCGCAAAATATAATATTTCGGCAATCGGGTCATAAATCAGGCCCAAAATAGGTCGGCTATCTCTAACAATTGCGACCGAAACAACCCATTCAGGTTTGGCATTAATAAAGGCCTTTGTGCCGTCAATAGGGTCGACAACCCACAAATATTGTTTGGCTAAACGTACTTCATTGTCAGTTGTTTCTTCAGATAACCAGCCATATTCGGGGCGAAAACTCTTAAGTTCGGTTTCCAAAAAATCATTAACCGCAAGGTCTGCTTCGGTAATGGGCGTATCATCGGCTTTTTGCCAATTTTTAATATTTTTCCCAAAATAACTTAAACCAATTTTACCCGCTTTTTGCACTATGTTCTTCAATTGTAAAAGCTCGGTCGGGGTAAATAATGTAGCCTGTGTTGACATATAAACTAAATTCATTCCAATTAATTAAGGGTATAAGACAGAATTAAAACCAATGTTACAATGCCACCAAATAAAATATTAGACTTAAATAACTTTAAGCATAAATCGGCATCATTCAAATCCAATTTATATATTTGCCAAACAAGATGCAACGATATTAAGCAGAATAACAGTATATAAGTTAAACCAAAGCCAGCATATAAGCCACTTATCATAAAGCAGGCAATGGCAAAGCCATACAGAACTGTCAGCCATAGCTTGGTTTTGTCACCAAATAAAATAGCGGTCGATTTAAGGCCAATCATCATGTCGTCATCTTTATCTTGATGGGCATAAATAGTGTCATAGCCAATAGTCCAAAACACCCCAGCTAAATATAAGAAAAATACACTAGGTGATAAATAACCCGTAATTGCGGTAAAACCAAGCAATGCGCCCCAGTTAAAAGTCAGCCCTAAAAATGCTTGTGGCCAATAGGTAAAACGCTTCATCCAAGGGTAGGTGGCAATAAGAATAAGCGACCCAGCACCGACAAAAAAAGTCACTAAATTAAACTGAATGAGCACCAAAAACCCTAAGCATAATAAACCAAACAAAAAATACTTAGCTTGCTTGGTGCTCACACTGCCCGAAGGTAGTGGCCTGCTTTTAGTACGCTCAACTTGGCTGTCATACTTATAGTCCACCAAATCATTATAAGCACAGCCCGCGCCCCGCATAATAACCGCACCAATAATAAACAGTATAATTTGATAGATAATCACAGAATAGGAATAAGTAATATCAGCAGAACCCAATTCAGTTAAGCCAATAATTTGTCCCCAAAAGCACGGCCATAATAATAGCCAAATGCCAACAGGGCGGTCTAAGCGCATTAACTGAAAATAAGGCCTATATTTTACGGGCAGCCATTTGTCACTCCAGTTTTCTTGGTGTGCATCGCTAATTTTGTCTCTATCCATTAAAAATCAATCGTTTAATACTTTTGCCGATATAAAATTATAAGCATATTAAATTATTAAACAATCTAAACTACAAATATATAGCAATTAGTCCAACAAATTAATCATTTAGTAACCATAATATTGCAATTTATAGTCAAATAGAACATCACCCGCCAATTTGGGTATTATAAACCAGAAAGACAGCAAATGAGCAACTTCGATTCGATTAAAAATCATGCCTCCGTCGTTAAAAGTGCAGCGACAGAAATTTCAAATTCTGCACAAGAAGTGCAACAAATTGGTGAGAATGCGTTTTCAGATACAAATAATTCTCGCGATGGTTTAATGCGCGCCGTGGATGAAATTACCAATTTGGTAGAAGCTGTTACACAAATCGAAGCGCAACTTTCTGAACTACAAAAAAGCCTAAACAATGTGGGTAAGGTTGCATCAACCATTGATGATATTGCAAAACAAACCAACCTATTGGCCTTAAACGCAACGATCGAAGCCGCTCGTGCTGGCGAAGCGGGCAAAGGTTTTGCTGTGGTTGCTGGTGAAGTTAAAGCACTAGCCAATCAAACATCAACCGCAACGGGTCAAATCGAAAAAACACTAACAGATCTGTCAGACCAAACAAAAACGCTAATTACACATGGCGCATCTACCATTAAAACCGCACAAAAAGTTCAAGAAAGCACCGATACAATCGGCAATGTTATTGATTCCGTGCAAGATTCAATCAACAATATGGCGTCATCTTTATCCAATATTACCAACCGTATTAGTTCAGTAAGTAATAGTGCCGATGCAATTACGTTAGAATGTGAAGAAGTTGCAGTCGCATAATTGATTTACATTACCCAAATTGAAATTTATAAAAGGAAAGCGCAAGTTTTCCTTTTTTGCGTTTGATTTAAGGGCATATAAACCACATGACTAGAGAATATCATAAATTATCAAGGCTCTATTTAGATGCACCGATTATAAAAAATTCGGGACTGCAGCTAAATAACGATCAATGGCATTATGTATGCAATGTGATGCGCCTTAATGAGGGCGATCAAATAATGATATTCAATGGTAAAGATGGCGAATGGTTAAGTGAGATAAAATACGAAACCAAAAAACGCATCTTACTAAATCCCATAAAACAAACAAAACCGCAGCCAGACAAACCACAGCTTGTATATGCTTTTGCACCCCTAAAAAAGGGGCGGGTAGATTATATGATTCAAAAAGCCACCGAGCTTGGGGTTGGTATCTTGCAACCCATCATAACCGATCACACAATCGGTCATAAAGTTAAACTCGAAAAATATGTTGCCAATGCCATAGAAGCAGCCGAACAATGTACCATGTTAAACATACCAACAATCAAGCAAGCCATAAAATTTGATACGTTTATTCATGACTTTGCAACAAATTATCAAATTATATTTTGTGATGAAGCTGCAAAATCTCAAAGTCCACTTAACGATATCGGCAAACTAAAATCACAAAAAATATGCGTCCTTATTGGTCCAGAGGGTGGCTTCAGTAGCAATGAGCGCGCCGCATTGCTGCAAATGAATAATAGTTTGTCTATTTCATTGGGCCCCCGAATCATGCGGGCAGATACCGCGGCGATTGCTGCACTAACTTTGGTGCAAGCCACAATAGGCGACTGGTAATTCAACACTTAATATAGGTAAAAAATCGATCAAAATAATTTGATAATTAAAAGTATTTTTAACTTAACATTTGCCAAACAACATCTATATTATAAACGATAGTTTAAAAATTTGAGGCACATATGGCTAAAACTTCCCCATTGATTGAGAATAAGCAAGATCTCATTTCATTTATCAGCAATGGCTGTAAACCAAAAGCGCAATGGCGAATCGGCACCGAGCACGAGAAGTTCGCCTTTGCGGTGGACGGGCACCGCCCAGTTCCCTATGAGAGTCGGCGCAGCATCCGCGCGCTGCTCGAGGCAGATGGCGGGCCGGCCGCCCAAACTCCAAGTGAAACGATTTCCTTGCTGCATAACGACCAAGCTCAGCTGCGGACAAGCCGCGTAGCGGGTTGGCCGTCGGCTGCAGCGCCTTGATATATCCGTTGCCCGCTCAAAGCTTGACAGCAGTGAAAAGAAACCGGTTTACGCAGAAGAAAAATG
>JABSRY010000027.1:2866-13156 GCA_013214985.1 Hyphomicrobiales bacterium | reverse complement strand
GGGTTTTGCATTTTTGGTTTATTCATAATTTGCTACTTTAGGTCGTGTTTTTACAATCTAACTTTAGCAGTTTAAGTTAAACTTAAAGAAAAAATATGGGAGACAGTGAATGACAAATTATAAGGGCAGTTGCCATTGCGGCAATGTGACGTTCGAAATTAATGGCAAAATTGAAAATATAGTTGAGTGCAATTGCTCAATTTGCACAATTCGAGGCCATTTACTATGGTTTGTACCAAAAACAGATATAAAGTTTACCAAGGGCGGGGATGATGCGATGGGCGCCTATCAATTTGGCAAAAAACATATTACCCATCGGTTTTGCAAAAATTGCGGCACATCGATGATGAGTGATGGTGAGCAACAAGGCGCGGTTAAAGCAGGTATCAATATAAAGGTGTTATTGGGGGTCGATGTCACTTTGTTTGACACCTATAAATATGATGGAGCAAAGCTTTAAGCCCGATTTATTAAAGCCAGTTTTTGAACTCTAGTTAGCTTTTTAATTTCTATCTCGCGTTTTGAAGCAGTGCTTCTGTTGATGCTTTTTTCGATGTGCACAAGTGTTACGGGCAACCTTACGCGGGTATATTTTGCACCCTTGCCACTATTGTGATTCGCAATTCTTTTATCAACATTATTGCTTATGCCCGTATAAAGGCTGCCATCACTGCATTTTACTATATAAATTGACCATATTAACGGGGTGTTATTTGACATATATAATTCTTTTTTAACATATGCCTATCCATCACAAAAACTGATTAGACATTTTACAATAAATTAAAGATAGTGGTGCAGTTAACGTTGGATATTAGGAAGATTATGACACAGAGTCGAAAACATTTATATTTTATTTTACTGGTCGTTTTGCTCGAAGTTGTCGGGTTTGGTATTGTCATACCCATTTACCCCAAATTACTAATTGAACTGGGCGCGGTTAGTTTAAGCCAAGCGGCAATTATTGGCGGCTATTTGATATTTGTATTTGCCATTATGCAATTTATTTTTGGCCCAATAATGGGTGGCTTGTCAGATCGCTATGGCCGTAGGCCGGTTATTCTAATTTCGTTAGTGGCAATTAGTTTAGACTATTTATTGTTAGTCTATGCGCCAAATCTTTGGTGGTTGGTTATTGGCCGAATTATTGGCGGCGTTGCGGGTAGTACAATTACTGCAGCACATGCCTATGTAACAGATATTAGCAGTAAAGATAATAGAGCAAAATATTTTGGTATGCTAGGTGCTGCTATCGGCACTGGGTTTATTTTAGGCCCTGCATTGGGCGGGGTTCTTGGTGAAATTGATGTGCGTATGCCGTTCAAAGTAGCGGCCATTTTTGTTGCTATCACTGCTGTATTTGGATATTTCTTACTGCCAGAAAGTTTGGCAGAGGATAAACGTCGCAAATTCGATATAAAACGCGCCAACCCGCTTGGTACTTTACGGCAAATGACTAAATATAAATGGGTGCCGATTTTGTTGGCAGTTATGTTCTTCTTAGAAATGGCTGGGCAGGTTTATCCATCCGTATGGACATTCTTTACCATTGAGCGGTTTAGCTGGACCATTAAAGAAGTTGGATATTCTCTAACGGCATTTGGCTTTTTAATGGCGGTGGTACAAGGCGGCTTAGTTGCCCCAATCAGCAAGGCCATTGGCAATAAAAACACAGCATATCTTGGTTTTTTTGCAACCACTACAACCATGTTTATTGTGGGCTTCATTAGCCAAGGTTGGGTTTTATATGCATTCTTACCCCTTATGGCGATGGGTGGATTGGCTGGCGTTGGTGTGCGTACAATATTATCACTTCAAGTACCAGATAATGCACAGGGCGAGCTGCAAGGCGCTATCACCAGCATTGTAAGCATAGTGGCATTTATATCGCCGCTAATTATGACCCAAATATTTGGATATTTCACCAGTAAAGACGCTTATGTTTATTTACCAGGTGCCCCATTTATAGCCGCCGCGTGTTTTGCTTGTATTGCTGCAACATTATTTTGGCTCGGCAGTAAAGCATCAGATAAAACTAAACAAGTAACCGAAACTATTATGGAAAACGGATAAAATGAAAATTGGCGTTTTAGTAACAGGTGACAGCGCAGATGAGATCGCGCAAAAATTTGGCCGATATCCCGAACAATTTAAAGCTTTATTCAATCCTTTTGAAAAGGATATTGAATGGGTTGCGTATACGGTACATTTAAATGATTTTCCTCAGTCTGCAACCGAATGTGATGCCTGGATAATTTCTGGTTCAAAACACGGGGTTTATGATAATTTTCCATGGATGATTAAACTGGCGGATTTCATTAGAGACATCGTCGCAGCCAAAAAAAGGTTGGTCGGTATTTGTTTTGGCCATCAAATTATCGCCCATGCGTTGGGCGGCGAGGTTATTAAAGTTAAAAAAGGTTTTGGCATTGGCGTTCATGAATATAAAATCGTCATCCCTTCGGCTATTACGCATTTAGCTAAGGGCGATTTGTTTGATCTAACGATTAAACGCGATTTCAAAATTCAGGTCATTCACGGCGATCAAGTTGTAAAACTACCTGATAGCGCCGAAATTATAGCAACATCAGAATGGTGCGAATTTGCTGGCTTATATTACCCAGAAGGTGTTTTGACTTTTCAATCTCACCCAGAGTTTAATGCTGATTTTATGAAACATTTACTGGCGTATAAATGGCGGCTAAATGATGAGTGGGTAGATGAGAAAGTACTTGCGCATGCATTAGAAAATATTGAGCAACCTATAGATAGTCAATCAATTGCACATTTATTGATTAATTTTTTAACAGAGAAATAAGTTTGGTAGCATTATGAATAAAAAAATTGCAGTGGTTGGCGCGGGGCTTATTGGCACATCAATTGCGCTTCGGTTAAAACAAAAAGGTAAGGATGTTGTCTTGATAGACAAGTCTTTTACCGAACAACCTGCATCTGGCGGCAATGCAGGCATTATTGCTTATTGCGATATTTTCCCAATGATTGATGCCAAATTATTGCTTAAAATTCCATTTTGGTTGTTAAACCCAAGAGCTATGGTTTCTCTTAAACCATCTTATGCCTTAAAAATGTTTCCATGGTTTATAGAATTGCTTAAATCGACCAGCCCAAAGCGTAAAGAAGGCTATGTCGAAGCCAAATTATCAATTATGAAAAGCGCTTTAAGCGACCATTATACACAAATAGATCAGCAAGATATAGAGCGGTTTATAGCCGAAACGGGCACTTATTATCTATACTCAAAACAAAGCAGTTTTGAAGGCGATGCGAATGTTAGAAAGTTAAAAGCCGAACATGGCTATGAGCCTGAAATTGTATCTGCAAATGATGCGTACAAACGTATTGATGGTTTAGAGCAAGGCGTTTACAAAGCAGTGTTCGAAAAAGATAGTGCAAACTTAAAAAGCCCAATGGGGTTGTTGAAATATTTAAGGGATAAAGCTGTTGGTTTGGGTGTTGAATTAAAACAAGATAAAGTATCCAACATTAGACGTAATACCGATAAAATTTACTTAGACTTTGAAGATGGTAATTTTATAGAAGTTGATGAAATTGTAATTGCAGCAGGTGCTTATTCGCGTAAATTAGTTAATGATTTAGGGTTTGATATTCCGCTAGATACGGAACGTGGTTATAATGTTACCATTCCAAACTCACCATTTAAATTTAACGTTGGGGTAATAGCCAAAGATGCACAAATTGCAATTAGTTCGCTAGATGATGGGCTACGCGTTGGCGGCGGTGTAGAATTTGCGGGCATTGATGCAAAACCAAATTATGAACGCATCGATGTTATGCTAAAATTGGCAAAAGAGTTATTTCCTTCAATCCCTACCGATCGCGGTGAGCGGTGGATGGGTTGCCGCCCGTCAATGGCAGATGATTTGCCAGTAATAGGGCAACACCCGCGCGACAGGCGGATAAGCTTCGCATTTGGGCATGGGCATTTAGGCATGACCATGGCCGCCGTAACCGCAAAGCATATAAGCAATATGATTGTCGATGGCAAAACAGATATAGATTTAACGCCGTTTCGTGTCGATAGATTCTAATTCATTTCAAATGGGTTAGGGGTGGCTATATATTTTCAGAGCGCCATTGTTTGGGGCTCTGTTTATAATATTCTTGCCATAATCTGCGTAACGACCTAGTTGTACCAATCCCACTTTCATGGGCGATATTTTCTATACTTTTTGACTTTATTTGCATTAATTGTTTGGCGTAGCCCATGCGAATATTCTGAATATATTTTGCCAAACTGGTATGTGTTACTTCAGAAAATTTTCGGTTTAATTGACGCGTAGATATATTAATCTGAGCGGCTATAATTTCTGCTGTCCAATGCGTTTGAGGGGCATGGCAAATTAAATCTTGGGCTTTATGCACTTTAGAATGTACATGATTTCGGTTCATAAGGTAGGGGCTTAACTGCGCGTCCTTGCTTTGCCGTCTATTATAGACAACCATTTCGCGTGCAATTTTATAGGTTAGCTCTGCGCCCCATCTAAGTTCAATAAAATATAAAGCTAAGTCAACACCCGTGGTAATGCCCGCCGAGGTAAAAACATTGTCGTCATGCACAAATATTTGATTATGGCATATTTTTGCCGAGGGGCTTAGTTGTTCCAACAGGCCAAGCCGACTATAAAATGTGGTACAAAATTTATCTTTTAAAATACCCGCTTTTGCAAGTAATAATGCTCCAACACAAACTGATATATAGGTCTGTTGTTTATGGGGTACTGTTTTTAGCCATTCTATAATTTCGTTACTAATAGGGCTGTTTAAGGCGGTTTCAGTATTGTTTGCGCCAAATATCATCACTATATCATCTTTGCCAATTGCACTTGGCATCCGCTCTATGCCGTTAATGCTTGGCGAGTTTTTAAGCTCTGGCATTAACGGCAATTGCGCAGAAGGTGATATGAAATGAAATTTTAAATCAACACCATATTGCATAGCAAATAGAAATGGCGTTACGGCCGCCGTAAAGTCGATCAGCAACATATCAGCGCCTAATATGCAATATATATGTTGAGCTTTATCCATTACATGCCTTTATATTTGGCTAATAAAGAGTCTACAGTATGAATATCTGCAAACCTGTCTTGCAGCACCAATTCAGTTTTAGTTTTTATATCATCAGTCGAAAAGACTTTACCAGATTGCTGATGTGTCATCGGAAAAGTCAATGTCGCTTGGGTTACATAATCGACATGATAACCAAAATCAGATGCAACTCGTGTCGTTGTTTCGCAACATTGTTCGGTTCTAATGCCAGATATTATTATGTTTCGGACATTATGCTGTTTTAACCATTCATGCAAGCCGCTATCGGTTAAAGCATTATGAATATGTTTTTCAAATATACCATTTAAGTTTTTAGGCATAAAATCCATGGCAATTGTGTAACCACTTTTTTTACCAAAAATACCATTTGGTTCAATATGAAAAATTTGAATAGTCGGTATGGCTAAGTCCTGTAAGCCCGCAATTAGAGCCAACTCATGCTGTTCAAATTTCCTAAATTCAACTAAATCCCAATCAGGTTTATGTTCAAAACTTTGTTGAATGTCGATCGCCAAATGTACAGTTTCAATATTTTCACTCATCTTATTCTCCTTAATGAATAAGATGATTTTAGATTAACTGAGACATATTAAAATACCAATTATAGACATTTATCGGACAATTTGTGCCAAAATATTCTATTCAGTATCTTCATCTTGAATAAGATGCTTATTGACAAATATCATCGACACCATCGAAAAAACAATAGTAAGTGGCATAATACCAAATACTTTGAAATCCACCCATATGTCGGTACTGAAATTGCGCCACATAAATTCATTTATGCCAGCTAAACACACAAAAAACAGTCCCCACATTAAAGTGAGTTTGCGCCAACCTATATCATCTAGCTTCAAAAACGGGCCCATCACATGAGTGATAAGCGATTTGCCAAATAATAACCCGCCTAATAAAATAAATGCGAATAATAAATTAACGATGGTCGGTTTCAATTTTATAAATAAATCATCATGCAAATATAAAGTCAGCCCGCCGAATATTAAAACAATAAATAAGGTGATAATTGGCATAATAGCAATTTTTTTGTCCATAATCCAACGTGCTGTTAGGGCTATGATGAGGGTAATCATAAAAGCACCCGTTGCATAATAAATATTTTCAGATCTATCAATAGCAAATATTTCATGGGCGCGACTATTGCCAATAAAAAATACAGCTAATGGAAAAATCTCTAGTAAAAATCCAATGGTTTTCTTATTCATTATTCTACTCTACTGTAAGTTGTTTTGGGTAAGGGCATCTGCAAATTCAGATGCTATAAAGGGTTCTAAATCGTCTATGGTTTCGCCAACGCCTATATAATGTACTGGCAAGCCAAACTTAGCGGCAATTGCGACCAATATTCCGCCCCTTGCAGTGCCATCTAATTTGGTCATTATTAAACCAGATATATTGATTTTTTGTGAGAATATATTGGCCTGACTAATCGCGTTTTGCCCAGTTGTCGCATCTAAAACCAACAAGCTTGCATGCGGTGCTGTTTCATCTTGTTTTTTAATAACGCGAACAATTTTTTCAAGCTCATCCATAAGTTCAGAGCGGTTTTGCAAACGCCCTGCAGTGTCAATCAATAAAACATCAATATCTTGTTGTTTGGCTTTGGCAATCGCATCATAGGCTAAACCCGCTGCGTCTCCGCCCTCCGCACCAGAAACTACTGGTACATTAGCGCGTTCACCCCAAACTACCAATTGTTGTACGGCTGCGGCTCTAAAAGTATCACCTGCCGCAAGCATAACTTTTTTACCCTCTGCCTGAAATTTAGCAGCCATTTTACCAATAGTGGTGGTTTTGCCTGCCCCATTCACACCAGTCATTAAAATAATATAGGGCTTATGTGCCGCGTCTATGGTCAGCGGTATAGCAACAGGCTCTAAAATATTGGTAATTTCAGCATTGAGCATTTGCCGAATTTCTTCTGGCTCGATTTCTTTGTCATAACTGCTCGCTGCCAGTTGTTCAGATATTTTAACGGCGGTCTCTGTGCCTAAATCGGCTTGAATTAAAATGTCCTCGAGTGCTTCTAACGTGTCATCATCGAGCTTTCGTTTGGTAAAAATGTTACCAATACCAGAAACTAAGTTATTATTACTCTTCGAAAGACCCTGCGTTAAGCGCTTAAACCAAGTTTTTTTAACCTGCTTTACTGTTTCAACTTCTTCTTCAATAATTATATTTGGCGCATCTTCAACAGTTTCCTTCGGCGCCTCTTCTACATTTTTAGGCGCTTGTTCTACTTCTAAAATTTTGACGGACTCAACTTTAGGGGTTTCTTGTTTGCTTTTTTTACCAAATAACTTTTTAAACATAATTATCCGTTGGTTCCCAAATATTTTGTGGCTAATAATTCCAAATTGTTTTTACCAATGATTTGTGCCTTTATTATATGACCTGCTTGATAGTCTTTATCAAGAGTAACAGGGGTAAAATGTTCGGTACGCCCCTTATTATTTTTTTCGACTAATATATAGCGGGTTTGCCCCATCTCGTTTAGCAAATGTTGCTCTAATGCCGCTTTGCCTTTTTGCCGTAATAAGCCCGCACGTTGTTTGGCTATAACACCCGATACTTGCGGCATCTTGGCGGCAGGTGTGCCTTGACGCGCCGAAAATGGAAACACATGCAAGTTCACCAGTTGGCACTCATCGATTAATTTAAGCGAGTTGGCAAACATTTCATCGGTTTCGGTCGGAAAACCTGCAATAATATCGGCACCCAACACAATATCGGGCCTAATCTTGCGGGCATCTTCACAAAATTTAATGGCGTCATCGCGTAAATGGCGGCGCTTCATGCGCTTTAAAATCATGTTATCACCATGTTGTAAGCTCAAGTGCAAACTCGGCATAATACGCAGATCCGATAATGCATCCATCAACTCTATATCTGCTTCAACGCTGTCGATCGAGGAAATACGCAAGCGGGGCAGGTCTGGCACCATTTTCAATATACGTTGCACCAAATTACCCAATGGCGGCTTGCCAGGCAAATCAGTACCATAAGAGGTTATATCAACACCCGTTAAGACAACTTCTTTATAGCCATTGCCGACTAAGGTTTTGATTTGGTTTACAACATCGCCCGCTGGTACGCTGCGGCTAACACCTCGACCAAAGGGTATAATGCAAAATGTACAACGGTGGTCGCAGCCATTTTGCACCTGCACAAAGGCGCGTGTGTGCCCGCTCATACCTTGAATAAGGTGGCCTGCGGTTTCTTTAACGCTCATTATGTCGTTAACTTTTACCCGCTCTTCTTGGCTAATGCCAAAGTCAAACCCTCTATAGCTTTTGGCATGCATTTTTTCATCATTGCCAAGCAATAAATCAATCTCTGGCATTTTAGCATAAGTTTCTGTTTCAATTTGTGCACCGCAACCTGTAACAATGATACGGGCATCGGGGTTGTCTCGGCGTGCTTTACGAATAGCTTGGCGTGCTTGGCGGCTCGCTTCATTGGTTACAGCGCATGTGTTAAATACAATGCTATTATCCATACCCGATTGGTCTAAATTATTTTTTATAACTTCGGATTCGTAAGTATTTAAACGGCAACCAAAAGTTACAACTTTGTTTTCAATAAAGTTTTTACCTAAATTGCGTTCACCCATCTAAACAGCTCCAAGTGCAGCATGGTCATTTAATAGAAATATTTCTGCGGGCAATGTGCCTTCATAATTGAGCATCCAATCACCGGTCATTAAAACGTTGTTGGCTTTTGTCCATTCAATAACAATTTCCCCTGCAGGAATTGAAACCGATACTTTATTGCCCGTAAAACCACGCCGATGTGCAGAAACAGCAGCAGCACATGCCGCCGTGCCGCAAGCTTCGGTTAAACCGACACCACGCTCCCACGTGCGTAATATAATTTTATCATTAGGCAAAACTTGGCCAATAGAAACATTCACACTTTCAGGAAAAAGCGGATGGTTTTCAATCATCGGGCCAAAATTAGCCAAGCCATATTCATCTGGGTGCTTATCAGCCCAAAAAGTAACATGCGGGTTGCCAATATTCATCACCGAGGGCGTATGCAAAACAGGGTTGCCTAAAGGGCCCAACTCAAGTTCTATACCCGCTGTATCATGAAACGCTTCACTTAGCGGAATATCTTGCCATGCCAACCGTGCTTGCCCCATATTAACAGTTACTTGGCGCATGCCATTAATTTCATCTTCAAAACGTGCATATTTTTTACCGTCATTGGTTTCGATAGATATTTCTTCTTTGTGCAGCTCTTGCATTAATAAGGCACTGACGCAGCGCGTTGCATTGCCGCACGCATTAACTTGGCTGCCATCCGCATTGTAAATGCGCATAAAAACATCCGCAATATCCGAATTTTCCATAACAACTAATTGGTCATAGCCGATACCAGTTTGTTTGTCTGCAATGGCTTGTAGGGTGGCAACAGACAAGTCAAAGCTATGTTTGCGTGCATCAAGCACCACAAATTGATTGCCAAGGCCGTTCATTTTTAAAAATGGAATGTCTTTTTGTACCATAATATCACCCAATATTTGCCGCATAATAATCAAATATCATTTCTGTTGAAGCGTTGTTATACCGCGCTTATGCTTTGTTTTAAAGCATTATTTTTAGCAAGGATAAAACAAAATATTTATATATTGTAGCAGAATTTAACTTTTAATTAGATTGTCATATAAAAATGGGCTAAAATTATGTGGTGAAGCGCAAATTAAAACCTTTCGCAATCCTAAATATCGTATATATTACCTTGGTAAACTTGTAAGAGATTGTCTATAATGCGTATCCAAATTGTTACAGATGCTTGGCATCCTCAGGTAAATGGTGTTGTACGAACCATTGAATATATTATTAAAGAATCAAAAAACCTTGGTCATGAAGTCGATTTGATCACGAGCGATGGCCTAAAAACTTTTGCATTACCCAAATATGAAGAGATTAAATTAGCGCCATTTGCAAAAAAACATGTAATCAAGCGGATAGAAGCATTTAAACCAGATTGTATTCATATTGCAACAGAGGGCACACTTGGTCTTGCCGCTCGAAATTATTGCAAGAAAAATAATGTCGACTTTACCACTTGTTACCATACAAATTACCCAGAATATCTGCGTGAAATGGTGAAGTTTCCTGAATTTATAACCTATGCAGCATTGCGGTGGTTTCATAAACCTGCCACAAATACTTTAGC
>JABSRY010000027.1:0-2856 GCA_013214985.1 Hyphomicrobiales bacterium | reverse complement strand
CTAAGGATTTAAAGAACCAGGGTTTTAACAATATATCCGTGTGGGGCAGGGGTGTCGATACTGACGAATTTTCTCCAGATGGCGATGTCGCGGTAAAATTAGACGGGCCAGTTTTCTGTTATGTCGGGCGTGTATCCGTCGAAAAAAATATAAAAGCTTTTCTGAATTTAGATTTACCAGGCACCAAAATGATTGTGGGGGATGGCCCCCAGTTAAAAGAGCTAAAAGCCAAATACCCCGATGTCTATTTTGCAGGCAGCCAAGAAGGTGCCGATTTAGCAGCCCATTATAGAAGTGCTGATGTGTTTGTTTTTGCTAGTAAAACCGATACATTTGGTTTGGTGCTGTTAGAAGCATTGGCATGTGGCCTACCCGTCGCCGCATATCCTGTGCGCGGCCCCATAGATGTATTGTCCGATTGTGATGCCGCAATATTGGATGATGATTTGCAAAAAGCCGCACTTGGTGCTTTAAAATTAGACAAACTAAAAGCACGTAAATTTGCCGAGCAACATTCTTGGAATGCATGCGTAAAAGAATTTCATACTTATTTTTAAGGGTTAACTTGTTTCCATAATTTATGCGATAGTTGGGGTAAGTCGTCAGTATTGCCCGTTTTAATCCATTCGGCCATCGCATCGGCAACATTTGGCCACACAATTTTTTTATATTGATTGCTGTCTAACCATTGTTTTATATGCTGTTTTGATATTTTGTCTTCTGATCTCGACCATTCAAACTGATCTAACATATGGGCATTAGAAATTTGTTCCATTTGGTTTTTTAAAGGTTCGACCAAAAGTTTTTTGCCAATTTGCAGTGCCTCAGATGGTAATTCAAACCCTGCATTGGTAATAATGCCGCTGCATTTAGCGGTTTGGGCGGCAAAAACTGTTCTTGAAAAATTATAAAAAGTTAAATGCGGGTAATTATGCTTTGGTTTATCATGCCTAAATATATGAAAATTATACTCGGTAAATTCTTTTAGTAAGTTAATCGTTTCTTCGGCGGAATGAAATGGAATATATACAACAATTTCACTTTTATTACATTCAATTTTATTGGAGTTTTTTGCAATGATGGGTGGAATTATGTGATCGTTAAACCGCTGCCAATGAATGCCTATCGGCAAGTCGATCGGCGCATAATGCTTCATGCTTAAATCAAACAAAAAATTACGCTTGACGAAAGGTATATCATAAAGAAATGCGCTCTGATGAGATAGACCGATAGATTTTACTTTTTGCAACTTCGCAGCCCAAGCGGTTATGGGCTCAAAATCATTTATAAACAGGTCATATCCTGCAAAGTCTATAGACTTAACATCTTTATAAAACTGAATTAAATTGGCGTTTACAAGGGTTTTAAATATACTAATTTTGTTGTTTTTAACAATGAATGATAGGCCAGAGAATGCCTTAAAATTATCAAATGATTGCATATCAAAAAAAGTAGATGCGGGGCGACCTGAAAAAATCCAATCGACCTCTATATTTTGTTTTTTTAATGCCTCTGCCATAACGCGGGCACGGCCAATATGCCCGTTACCTGTGGCTTGTACTGCATATAAAATTTTCATAAAACCCAAAATCGTTGTTAAAAACAAAATATTATAGCAGTTTTTATTAGATTAAAAGCAAAGAATGCAGGTGTGTTAATTCCTACATTCTTTTAAGGGAAATGTTAGCTGATGGGATCAATTATGCTATTTGCGATGTTTACCGCCTTTATAATCACCTCTTTTACCATTTTTCATTTTTTTATGTGCATCAGCTAACTCTTCTTGGCTAATTTTACCATCCCCATTGCTGTCCACTTTATCGAATAGTTTATTCTGGTGCTCTGTTTTGCGGTTCTCGTGGGCTTTTTCCATTTCTTCTTTTGTTATACTGCCATCACCATTTGCATCAAGTTTAGCGAAACGTGCATCACGCATGGCTTTGCCTGTTTCATCGCGCATGGTTTTCATTTCTTCCCTGCTTAACTCGCCATCGCCATCAGCATCATATTTTTTTAACTGGGCTTCTCTAAAAGCCTTCATTTCTTCTTTAGATATTTCACCGTCTTTATTTGTATCAATTTGTGTTTTGAATAATTTAGCAAAGCCACCTTTCATATGCTTGCCCATTTTGCGTTCAGAGCGTTGATCGTTGTCTGACGAGTGTGCATAAGCAATAGAGCCTGTGAAAATTACTGTTGTTGCCAATAAGGCAGCTATAATAGAATTTTTGGTCATTTCTTTTTTCCTTAAGAGAGTTATATGTTGTTTACACAAATAGATATAGGCGGGAAATGTTGCCTAAAAAGGGCAAAAAAATATAGATTGGTTAGCAATTGTCTCAAATCAAACCTATGATACACATTGTTACATTTTATGTAAAAAAACCATTATAGTCGGTGTATAAGTAGCTATAAATTACTAACAACCAATGGGTTGGGACACGCTAATGCAAAATGAACATATATATATAGTAGATGATAATAAGGATATTCGTGACCTTACTGGGCGATATTTGGGCGATCATGGTTTTAAAATTTCATTGGCAAAAGATGGGCGCACTCTAAGGGCAATGATAAAGCATGGGCTGCCAGATTTGGTAGTGCTTGATATTATGATGCCTGGCGAAGATGGCTTGAGCCTATGCCGCTTCTTGCGTGAAACAAGTGATGTACCCGTTATATTATTAACAGCAATGGCAGACGAGACCGCTCGAATTATTGGTTTAGAAATGGGCGCAGATGATTATGTGGTAAAGCCGTTTAACCCACGCGAGCTGTTAGCCCGAATTAAATCAGTGTTACGCCGTACTAAAAGCCTTCCTCCTACAAAGATACAGGATATTGAAGTCTCGAAAT
>JABSRY010000269.1 GCA_013214985.1 Hyphomicrobiales bacterium | reverse complement strand
CCGAGATCAAGTTACAGATAATTTCCGTATAATATCACATCAAGACTTTCGGGTCTTGGAGTGAGGCGTGTATAACTGAAATATATAATATGGCGTTCCGTTTGGTTAAAAACCCTGTAAAAATTTCATCAATTCCGTTATGGACGATTAAACCGATGATTGGGTTAATACGGTTATTTGCATCCTCTAAATTTTACGGCCCTATTGAGTTCTTTATGTCTGCAATGATACTGAAAAATGCACCGCAGGGGAAACATTATGGCAGCGATAGCTTAGAGGCATTTTATAGAAAAAATATATAAGTATCGAATTGCTAAATTGAAGCAACGCTTTGTACTTTAGTTATTAAAACTAAGGCGTTTTTTGTGCGATAGGAGTTTATGTATTAATATTTTTATATTTTGTCGCATATTTATTCGAGATATTTCTAGAAAATGTATGAAACTAAATATTTTTTGATTAATTGTGCCATTGGATGACACTAAAAAAGACGATGTAGTTTGTTTTTGTTTCATGAACGCATTTATAATGTCATTATCGGGTGTTGTGCATGCATCGATAAATTTGAAATTATGATTGTCTAACAGATATTTATTGATATGTAATAAGGCATGAACGCCTGGTGAACCTTTACTATATTGCTCGACATAAGTGGTTTTTTGGCTTCTTGCAATCAAAACATCCTCGGTTTTTTCTATGGTGACATACAGGCTTGCAATCACAACATTATCTAACACCAGCTCTAACGCTAGTAACTTACCATTGGCGAACCAACTTTTAATGCTTTTGTCAAAATAATTTGTTGCGCATTCATCACTAGCAAAAGATGTACCTTTTTTGCCTTTCCAGCCCGCGTGTTCAATTTCAACAAAGGTTTTTGCCCAATTGGTTTGATCCTCGACACTGATTTTATCTTTAATTGAATCTAATATTCTAAATTCACAATTGCCATGATCGGTTAAAAAACGCATTGACCTTTTTAGTTTACCGCGACGTTTAGATGATAATTCTTTTTTGTAATATTCTTCTCCTGATAAGTCGCTTTGTATTGTTGCGCTTTCGAACTGACTTATTAATTAGCATTGTCTTTGCTGACATTCTGTATGTTTTTGTAACTTACTTTTTAGATTCTTGTTCGTTATACTATTGAAAATAAAGAATATATTATGTTTGGTTAGCCAATTAAAGAAAAAATCCAGAACAGATTCTAACTGTGCTTTATCGAGCAATGGATCGCCAACATAATTATAATCATCTGTCCAATTTTGATAAATTTTGAAGGGTAGAAACTTATTTAATTTGGCTCGACTAAATGGAAACAGACCTAATAATTTTTCTGCTTCGAAAATCATACAGACTTGAACATTAATGGTGTTTTCTCGATCGAAACCCTGAATATAGCTTTTGACCCTATCGACACTATAACCATAGCTTACCACTAAAGCACGGCTTTCGAGATCAGTGATTTGGTTTGAATATTTTGAATACGCATCGTCTAAAGAGCAAACTATAAATTTCATAATATGTTTTCTTTGCTTAAGCCATTTCATATCTAATATTAAAATAAATTGATGGCAACCGCCGAAAAATAATATTGGATATTCATCTAAAAAATTCGTTTTAACATACTTAATAAAGGTTAACGATTAATTTTAATTTTCAAATACTTTAGTACCAAAACTTATTGATTAGGGTGTGAAAATCTGCGGTTCGCGAACGAAAGTGGGCTTAACCTCGAATAAAACATAAAGCAGTTACGCTTTTATTTGCTATTGGGTTTATTATAACTTGTTAATATATTTAGTGTTTTTATTAGTTTATATTTGACATTGTATGCCATTAATAATCAATAACTTAAGTGTTGTGGTTATTTGGATCCGTTGAGTTTTTTATGTGATATTAAGTTTAGAACTATTGTTTTAATATATTGTCTGGAATTAATTCTTGATAACTCTAAAAAACGTATAAAAGTAAATATCTTTTGATTGAATGCGTTACCTGATGAAATTATGTACGAAGATGTTGTTTGTTTTTCTTTCATTAGGGCATTGGCAATAATGTTATCGGGTGTTGTGCATGCATCAATAATTTCAAAATTATGGTTGTCTAATGAATATTTCATTAGATGATGCAATGAGAGCATACCTGGGGAGCCTTTGCCATATTGTTCACGATAGGTAGTTTTGTGGCATCTGGCTATTGTGATATTTCCTGTTTTTTCGATAATTAGGTATAGACTTGCGATGGTTTTATTATTTAATAATAATTCTGATGTTAGTAATTTACCATCTGCGAACCAACGTTTAATACTTTCGTGAAAATAGACTGTTGCATTTTCATCGCTGGCAAAAGAAGTGCCTTTTTTGCCTTTCCAACCAGCATCTTCGATTTCTACGAAGGTATTTGCCCAATTGATTTGATCTTCCATACTGATTTTGTTGGCAATTGAATCTAACACCTTGAATTCATAAGTGCCCTGATCGGCTAAATAGCGCTTTGATTTTTTAATTTTACTTCGACGATTGCCCGTAAGCGCTTTTTTGTAATATTCATCGCTTGATAAATCACTCTCTATCATCGCGCTCTCAAACTCGCTTATTAACTCGCAATTATTTTGTTGGTTCTGTGCATGTTTTTGTAAATGCTGCTTTATTTTTTCATTTGTTATGCAATTAAAAATAAAGAATATATTATGTTTTGATAGCCAATTGAAGAAAAATTCCAATACAGGTACTAGCTGTGTTTTATCGAGCAGAGGATCGCCAATATAATTATAATCATCTGTCCAGTTTTCATAGATTTTGAAAGGTACAAGTTTATTTATTTTAGCGCTCCTAAATGGAAATAAACCTAATAATTTGTCTGCTTCAAAAATCATACAGACTTGAACATTGATGGCATTTTGTTGGCCGAAGCCTTGAATATAGCTTTTTACCCGATCGACACTATAGCCAAAACTTGCCACTAAGGCGCGGTGTTCAAGATCGGTGATTTGACTTGAATATTTTGAATATGCTTGTTCCAATGAACTAATTTTAAACTGCATAATATATTCTTTCCGCTAAACTTACTTGTTTATGGTGATTACAATAGTCTTTAACCCATTAAATTATTAATAAATTCCCTTATCTTTTTGGAGCTTTCTAATATAGGCAATAATTTTTTTAACATCTGTTTGAGACACTTGTGTTTGGGGTGGCATGTTGCCATATGGCCAATGATGTGCACGGACACCATATTGAGCAGCACGATAGAATGATGCATCGCCGTGATGGTTTGGCTCGTATACTTTGTGCAGAAAGGTTGGCCCCGCCCCTTCGACCCCTACAGCGCCTTTACCATGACAGGCGGCACAATTGTCATCAAAAAGAACTTTACCTTGACCAAAATCGGATAAGACAAGCGGTGACTGGCTGCTATCGAGCCGCGCGACATCATCTTGGATATAATATTTAGCAATAAGAAACAGTATGATGACTGCGGCAACTAGTAATGTGTATTTTTTCATTTTTGTCTCTTTTAAAAACCGCATAATAGAAGTTCCTGTTGACGGAAGGTCAAGCGGTTAGATTGTTAATGGTTAATATCTTGAAAAATGTCGACCACCACCCATGTATACAAGGTAACAGCAAAGGATGTTTATATGAAATTAGACGATGAGACGGTTGAACCAAATAATTGGCGCACAAGCAATATTGGCATTTTGATTATTGCAATTTTGGTTATTATGCCGTTTGGATTGGTTTTATTGGCCATGCTTACATTTGGTAAAAATATAGACTTGCCCAAAATGTTTAAAGATTTTTGGAACAGGCTTAGAAATGGTGCTGAGTTTGACCAGCCTGCACTTTGGGGCAATGGTTCGACTAAATATAACCACCCGAACCAAGCTTATAACGAATATAGGCGCGAAGATGATGCGGCATTTGATGCTGACCAAGCCCAAAAGCGTGCTGAGCTTATAAAGCAAGAATTGGCCTTTAATGCGCATTTACGAAAGCAAAAGATGGCCGAGGATAATGCTGAATTTAAAGGTTTTAAAAATAGATAGGTTTGGCAGATGAGGGGCAACGTGTCCTTCATCTTATTAATTTTATTGTTTAGAAATCGTCATCAAACGAAATATTTCTATCGGATGGGCGTTTATATTCGGTCACGCGTTTTTCGAAGAAATTTGTTACATTTTCAACATCCAATGCCCGCATGAAATCAAATGGGTTTTCGGTATTAAACACACGCTCAAAACCAAACAGGTCGGCAATACGATCTGCCACGGCTTCGATATATTTTGCCATCATTTCTTTATTCATGCCGATAAGATCGACAGGTAATGCATCTTCGACAAATTCTTGTTCGAACTCTACTGCTTCGCGAACAATTTCTTCAAATTGGGCTTGGCTTACGGAGCTATCGATTAAATCTAAGCTAGAAATTTCGTTATCGGTTAGAGTG
>JABSRY010000268.1 GCA_013214985.1 Hyphomicrobiales bacterium | reverse complement strand
ATCAGGGTAACTATAAAATTTCCCTATATTCAAAACTAATCAATAAATGCTACTTACACAATCTTTCTGACAGAACCAGCCCGCAAAGAAATAGTGACCAGACAATTTACCTTCAGGCAAACAATCACGCGCTATTCGTGTTGCTTGTTTTGATAATGCATCTACCAATATTTGTGTATCTAAATTTTTCAAAGTATAATTTCCCAATTTTTGCCATTAAATAAATGGCCTAATATTAAACACCACCATAAATGAGGTGGCTCAGTTTTAAACGCCAATTTAATCAGCCAATGCCATTAACGTCTTTTAACAATATTTTTAACTGATCTGCATGACGCATTTTATCGAGATTATAATTTGTGGCATATTTAAAATCACTCAAATCTTCACCACCCATATAACCCGTTGCCATTTCTACCGCTAACTCTGATTGACCCTGATCTTCTGCCAGAAAACCAACCGCCCATGCGATTGCTTGAATACGGGCTTTATATTCATCTGATACCCAATTTATATTGTCATTCATTATTTTATTCGCTTATCTTATATTTTTACTAAGCAGCAGTTTAATCCTGCTTAGTATTGCAACATTAAGTTAGACTAATTTATTAGGTAATTAGATAAAAATAATCATTATCCCGTGGAATTTCTGTCACAAAATAACCAAGGCGATTAACTAAATGATAGCCCTCAGATATTTCAACACCGTCTTCAACATCAACATTCGTCCAAATGCAATTATTATCCTGCTTAATAACAAAATCTAACTCTTGGCCGTAAGTTTCAAACATACATCCTTCAAATGGCGCGTCATCTTCAAACATATTTTTTATGGGCTTAAACTTGGCCGTCCATTCATCAACCGTCATTTCAATAGTTTGGTGCTGTGGTTTTAAATCACTTTCTAATACATTATATGATTTTGAGAGACATTCATTACCGTCATATCCATGCAACAACGCCCTCAAGCAAGGTCAATCTATTAGATCAATATCAAGACACTTTAATGTAGGAGTAGCGACAATAGATAGGATTAAAAAAACAATGATGCCAATGTAATTTAAAATCCTGCCACTTTTGCAGATTCGGGGGTACTGCGCCTTATACTGAGGTCTCATTACTTCAAGATCACACAATAAAGTGACGTTTTTTTAAAGCATCGGCCATCGTTTGGCTTGGTAATTGACCGAATTTTTGTTGATAATAAGCAGAAAACCGCCCAAAATGATAAAAACCCCAAGCCGTTGCTGTTGAAGTGACATTGTCAACACCTTGCCCAGACGCCAATTCATGCCAAACTTGCATCAATCTCTCGTCACGTAAAACCACCATTGGACTTTTATGAAGGCTATCTGCAAACCCGTTTTGTAACGTACGGATAGGTACACCAGCAGCTTTGGCAATGTCACTTACATTAATTTCCATGTTTGCATTTTGAATGATAAAATCTTTTGCCCGTTTAATATAAACAGCAGTTGGCAAATCAGCCCCAAATTGATGAAATTGGTGAATGTTACTGGGTTGTAATGCCAAAAACCGGGTTAATATTTCTTGTTCTATTAGATTTTGAGTTTTTGTATTATCGTCCAATAAAAATTGCCCGTCGCTGGTTGCTGCAAATAACGCCAATACATTTTGTCGCCATGCCTGCATTTCGGGTCGTCTAAAATCGATTAAATTTTCAAATATGATTGATTTTCTTAGACTCCGTCCTATAAAATATTCGGCAATTTTATGTAGAATCTTGATATCTATATAAATTATCAGCTGCTCACAACCTGCATGCCACAACATTTTTGTATAGCGATCAGGATTTAACACACTGGCTTGCCAAACGTTTGAATGACAATCAATGCCTCCATTACTGATCTCTGCATGGCCGCTAATTGGAATTTGAATTAGGTAAAAATCTTCAAGTTCGCCGGGTTCTATCACCACGCTAGCACCATATTTAATATAATTAATTACAATTTGTTTCCCACGAACTTGACAAAGGCGGACATGAAATAATTCTTGCTTTAACTTTATTTCTAGGTGATGCGCACAAAATTGATTGGCCACCAACTCTCTTGCTTCATCTAAATCATAACTGTTAAACAGCTCATAATTGTCAAGTTTCACCAAAATCACCTCCAAACCAATTTGTTGCGCAAAACGGATAGCGAAGCTTGATTTAAATCATCTACGCTAGGTTAGATATGTTTTAAGCATAAAACAAATTGCTGAATTGTCAAATAGGAGGATAAAATGACAAAATTGTTAAAAATGGGCATCACACCGAATGACCAAGGGCTTGATCAGAATTCTTGGAATGTGGTTGGACATACTTATGTGCCAAAAATACTCAGTGACAACTTATTTGTTTGGCACGCCGTTGTGCCAGCGGATACATTTGTTCCGCCGCACAACCACCCCACCCAAGATGAATGGGTGTATATGTTAGAGGGTGAATTGGAAGTCGAATTTGATGGCATAGTTCATAAAGCCGTCGCTGGCGATAGTGTAAGCATGCCACTTGGTCGTCCTCACGGGATATTTAACCGTTCAGGAAAAACCGCAAAATGCTTATTTGGGGTGTCGCCTGCTCGAAAAATATATGAATTATTCGCAGCATTAGATGGGGTAACTGACCCAGATGAATTGGTTAGAATCTCGGCTTTACATGAAGTCGATTTCTTACCACCACCCGCCGATTAAACCATAATATTATTTAGGAGAATAATATGATAAAAAAGAAAAAAGTTGCTATCATAGGATGTGGTGTTAGTGGCCTTGCGGCTGGTAAAATATTCAAACAAATTGGCCATGACATTGTAATCTTGGAACGTAGCCATGACTTAGGCGGTGTTTGGGAGGCATCAGTTTCTTATCCTGACGTACAGACTCAAAGCCCAAAAGAACTTTATCGCTATACCGACAAAGCTATGCCAGAAGAATATCCAGAATGGCCAAAAGGTCCGCAGGTTTATGATTATTTGAACGGATATGCCAATGACTACCAATTGCGTGACAATATACAGTTCAATGCTGTCGTTAAAAATATGGCACGTAGAAAAGACGATAAACCCGGCTGGACTTTAGGTATTTCTACCAATGGTGGCGATACAGTCAAACAAGATTTTGATTTTGTTTGCATTTGTTCCGGGCAATTCAGCCAGAAAAACATTATCACTCACGACGGGCAAGATGCGTTTATTAAAGCAGGTGGGCAGGTTATGCATTCATCTGAATATAAAGACCCAAATATTTTAACCGATAAGCATGTCACGGTGTTAGGCTTTTCCAAATCTGCCACGGACATTGCGGTTAATGCAGTAAAAGCCAATGCTAAATCGGTTAATTTAGTTTACAGAAAATCCGTTTGGCGGATACCATATTTTATTGGAGGTTTGATTAATTTTAAAAATATTCTTTATATTCGCAAGCAAGAAAATATGTTTCAGGCATGGGGATTAACCAAGTGGGACAAGTTTAAATATGCCATTGCCACCCCGTTTATTTGGGCAAATTGGCGCGGTTTAGAAAGCCTTTTGACCATTCAATTGAAGCTTAATAAAACAGGTTTACGTCCTACGACTAAGATTGAAGATGACATTAACTGCTCCGTTCCAATTGTTACTCCAGGGTTTTTTGACTTGGTTGCTAAGGGTAATATTAATACCGTTCAAGGTACCTATCAATCTTATCAAACAGATCAAATTAGCCTAACGGGCGGCGAAAAGTTGCCAACCGATATTTCTATTTTAGCCGTTGGATATAAGCTTGGCATTCCATATTTACCGCAGGAATATCGCGATAAGCTAATTGAGCATGATGGTCAATATCGCTTACACCGTATCATTGCCAACCCCGATTTACCAGATATGGGGTTTATTGGCTTTAACTCGTCATTCTGCACTGTGCTTGCGGCAGAAATGGGAGCAAATTGGCTAGTTAGATATGCCGATGGCATGCTTGCCAATCAGCCAAGCAATCAAGAAATGACCGATAATATTGAAATGAATTTGGACTGGCGGCGCACCAAACGTCCTGCTGCCAAAGTATATGGTGGCTTATGTTCAGCACCGTTTCATTTTAAGCATTTTGACGAATTGTTAGACGATATGGGGGCAAAAATTCGCAAACGAAACGTGATTGCCGAAAATATGGCACCGCCCAATGCCGATGCTTATGGCCGTTATTTAAAATCAACAGTCCAATATAAAGCCGAATAAAAATATAAACAAAAATGAGGTATAGGCAACTAAGCCTATACCTCATTAAACTTTATATGCCTTTAGTTAAGCTGTAGATTCTGTCGCAAAGATTTTAGATTTTCATTGATATTTGTATCTGAGTATGCGTCTGGTCTCACTTTTAATTACCCACAAATGTTATTTGCTAATAATATAGCCTGACGCCTTTAATTTGATTCAAATTTGCCCACCCCAAAAAGTTCTTCAGTGGTACATTGTTGTCGTC
>JABSRY010000267.1 GCA_013214985.1 Hyphomicrobiales bacterium | reverse complement strand
AATCAAATATAATTATTATCGGTTCCTGTAGACCCTCCCAAACTTCCATAACCAGCTCTAGTTCCAAGACCATTATTTCTTTCTCCAACTATATTATTAGCCAGAGAATAAGATCCTACGCCAGTATTATTTTTCCCCGTAGTATTTTTATCTAATGTACTATATCCAACAGCAGTATTTAACCTTCCGTTCGTTGCTACATTTCTAAGCGTAAAACCTCCAACCGCAACATTTCCACACTCATTAGAACCCACACCAGCTGCATTCCCAATATATACACTGTTGTTAGAGTTTGGCATATGAATATGCCCATTAGATAGAATAAAATCCTCAACTCCAGCAGTAGCAATTCTAATACTATCATCATCAGCACCTGAAAGGTCAACATCAATATACGTATTCTGATTCCCCACATCTTCTATTCGATTTGAAGATTATTTGAACTCTATTCCTTTACCTGCGATTCTTTCGGTATTTAAAGCGGTTGAATGGGATAATTTTGGGCTTTTAACGGTTGATAGTAACTTGATTTATTCTATTGTTGACGTGTTGCTTGGCGGACGGCGTGGCGTAAACAGTATGCGGGTTGAAGGACGCCCATACACCACCATTGAAACCATGCTTGTTGAGCGGATGATTCAGGTTATTTTGTCGGACGCTAGAATTGCGTTTGAGCCTATTTGTGATGTTAACTTTACAATTGATAGACTTGAAACCAACCCTCGATTTGCTGCTATATCTAGACCACAAAATGCTGCGATTTTAATTAAATTGCGTATTGATATGGAAGATAGGGGCGGGCATATTGAATTAATGTTGCCATATGCAACGTTAGAGCCAATTCGTGACTTGTTATTGCAAGGCTTTATGGGCGAAAAATTTGGCCGTGATAGTATTTGGGAAAACCATTTGGCGGGTGAAATTTGGCGATCTGAAGTTGAGGTAGAAGCCGTTTTAGATGAGTTCGAAATGTCATTAGGCGATGCGATGAATTTGCAAGTTGGACAAACCCTAATGCTAAATGTAAACGAAAAAAGCAATATTATTTTACGATCTGGTGAAGTGAATTTATTGACTGGTAAAATGGGCAGAAAATCGGACCATATTGCGATTGCGTTAAATAGTACGCTTAAAGGCCGAATGACCGAGTTTTCTTTAGGCGAGCCACATGAAGAACATGATCAACCAGGCGTTTAACTAGAAGAGTAATTGAGGTGGGTAGTTATGGATGACTTTTCAGCAGCGTTTTATTTGGAAATTGTGCTTGCAATTTTAATGGTAGCAGGCATTTTCTACATGTATATTATAAACACTAAGCTTAAATTGCTAAAAAATGGTGGTGATGGCTTTAGAGCGGTGGTGATTGAACTTAATCATTCGACCGAAAACGCTAAAACAGCTATCCAAGGTCTAAAACTAACGGTTAGAGATGCAGAACATGGGCTTGATGGTAATTTAAAACAGGCGAGGTCTGTTGTTGAGGAGCTTAAATATTTGCTTGATCAGGCTAATATTAACGCGGGTGGTTTAAACAGCAATGCTGCAAATTCGAGCTATAGTTTGAGAAATATTAAACCCAAGCGAATAGATGCTAATAGAGCCAAAAACTTTGCGGATCAGACTTTGGAAAAAGTAAACAAGCAAAAACGAAGCTTACCTAACCCGATTATGCATAATAGGCGTGTGGAGCCTATCATTGAGGCGACTGAGCCTTCTTTGGGTGTTGGGAATGGCAATAATTTGCCAGCTGAACATAAAGAAATTGCGTTGCAAAGACGGCAGCAAGCAATGAGAAGCATTGAAGAGAAAAATAGGCTGGACGCTGCTAGGGCAAGGCAAAGAAATGACCTTGGTTCTGCGGGTAGGGATGGCGTGCAGGGGCGCGGGGCTAGAAACCCAAGGCCAACAACTCGGCAACCGATACAAAGGCAAGCGCCGAATATACCAGACCAAAATTTGCGTGCGACGCGGCCTTCTAGCTCAGCTGGAAACATGAGCTTGAGCCAGATGGTTGGGAAACATGCTGAAATGGAACGTAATGAATATGTAAAAAATGACGAATTGCGTGCCCAGAATAGACAGGGTGCCGATCGGGATAATGCTAAAGGCCGTTCCAAGAATAAAAATAGTTTATTCGACAAGTTGAGTAGAACAAGATAGTTAATTAAAACATACTGTTATATTAGTTTGTTGATTCTAATTTATGGTATAATGTTGAGTGAGAGTTTAGATGCGTTTACTGCCCCTAATAATATTAATTAGTGTTTCGATTTTGGCTTTGAAAGTGATTTCGATAGTTTTTACCGATGCGCCTATTTCGATTGGCATTACTGAAGTTAGTGCGGCTGAAGGTGATGGAACCGACGATGAGAAAGCGGCAGAAGAAAAAAACAAAAAAGAAGGTGAGGCTGATGATTTTGATCAGATATTAGCTGGACAAGAAAAAAAGGCCTTAACACAAAGCTTTACTAACTCTGAAATACAACTTTTGCAAAACCTAAAAAAACGTAGAGCTCAGTTAGATAAGCGCGCAAGGCAAATAGATTTACAGGCAAAATTGTTGGTGGCGGCTGAGCAGCAGTTGGAGAGTAAAATATTGAAACTGCAAGCGCTTGAAAAAGCTATTAAAGCAAAACTAGGTGAAGTGAACACAAAAGAAGCTAACCGTTTTGCTAATTTAGTTAAAACATATGAGACAATGAAGCCCAAAGAGGCTGCGGCTATTCTATCTATTTTGGATATATCTATTATGGAAAAAATAACGCGTTCGATGAGTACGAAGAAGCTTGCACCCATTTTGGCAAAAATGGACATGAAAGCCGCTAGAGCTTTAACCATTAGATTAGCGCAACCGCCGATGGAAATGACGGTTGGGGATATTGCCGCGCCAAATACAGGTGGCAAGAAAAAAGGTCTGCCTAAATTGAATTTAGAATAGTAATATAATTCAGTAATTTAGTGACATAATATAATATATTTTCTTTATAACAATTTAGTAAGAATTAACCAAGATCTGTTAACTATATTTACCATGAAATTTTACTTTTAAGATTTTGACATCTTTAAGTTTAAGAGGCGAATAAGTGTATAATAATCAAATGGTTAAATTGAAATTACTTTGCGATAACTTGTGTGTTTTTTTTAGAAATTATCAGAGTAAAATTTGTCTTAAAAACAAATTATTGGCATTTTTTACTATTGCTATATTTATTTTTGCAAATATTTCTGCTACATATGCAGAAAATAGCGCAAAAGTTGAAGCCCGTGCTAGCGGTGGTTATGGCCGTATTGTTTTTACATTTGAAAAGCTACCCAAATATCAACTCGAAGTATTGGATGGGGTTCTAGTTATAAAATTTAATGAGAAAGTTGATGTTAATGTTGCGGAACTTTCGGAAAAGCTAGACGAATATATTGTTGTTGCGCGATCTGACCCTGATAGAACTGGGGTGCGTTTTGCATTGGCTCAAGAAATAAAAATAAATAAAATTGTCGCTGGTGAAAAATTATTTATAGACATGTTGCCTGCAAATTGGAAAGGACTGCCGCCTAGTTTGCCCGCCGAAGTAATTGCGGAATTGGCTGCACGAGCTGAAGAGGCCTCGATATTAGCCCGTGAAAAAATATTGCAACGCGAACTAAAAAAGAAAAAAAACCAATTATTGATACGCTATGGTGAATTACCAACCTTTACCCGCTTGTTTTTTGACTGGAAATTGAATGTAGAGACCAAAATGGAGCGCAATGGTAAAATGGTTACTTTGCGGTTTAACCATTATGCCAAACCGATTATTAAGAACCTAAAAGCATCTCCGCCTAAATTTTTGCGTAAAATTGATTATGAAGTTACGCGTACTGAACTGGTGGTTAACCTGACATTAGCACCCAACACAGATGTAAGAGGATTTAAGGAGGGCATGGGTTTTGTTATTGATTTGTCTAGCGGTGATGGTGAGCAAATTAAGCGTTTGAATGAAACCATTAAAGATAGTGATATATCGAGGATGGGGGGGCTAGTTAAGACAATAGTTGACGAGGATGAGCCTGAACGTTTTGAACGCAACCAAGTTACTTTTTTAGCGAAAACTAATGATGATAACCAACCTGTTGACAATAAAGTGGTAATTGAAAATAGGGAACTTAAAAAATTGCCAGAAGTGGCAGTTGAAAAGAAGGTTAAAGCAGAAAAAACCCTAGTTAAGCAGGAAATGAAAGCCAAAGACGGTGCAAAAAGTGACAAGAATAACGGGTTGAAGGATGCCTCTATTTCGTTGGATAAAGTAACTTATGACGAAGACATAAATAATAACACGAGCACTGATTTGCCGTCTAGCCTTGATGACACTTCTATGTCTGCCGATATGAAAAATGCAAATAAACCAGTGCTTGAAGTCAAGAAAAATTATAAACCATTAATGGTTGATGCTGAAAAAGTGGTTATCCAAGTTGAACGTACGAACCGTGA
>JABSRY010000266.1 GCA_013214985.1 Hyphomicrobiales bacterium | reverse complement strand
CGAAGCATACTGAGCATGGGCGTGGTTAGGCTATGGTAGCGGCCGTGTAAAAGCGCGTGGCCTCTATCGGCAGCATAGGTGAACTGAAATAAATCATTGCTGCCAATGGATGCGAAGTCGGCTTCTTTGAATAATATAGGCAGTTGCCATAATAATGAAGGCACTTCGATCATCACCCCTAAATTCACTTTATTGGGCATACCGATATTTTTTTTCTTGAGTATTTCTAATTCGCTTAGAACATGCTGTTTTGCTGCTCTAAATTCCGAAATATCGGCAACCATCGGGAACATGATATTAAGCTCATGGCCGCGACCAGCTCGCAATAGCGCGCGTAATTGATGGCGGAATAATGCGGGGCGGTCTAACGCCATTCTAATGGCGCGCCACCCTAAAGCTGGGTTTTCTTCTTTTGTGCGGCGAATATAAGGCAATACTTTATCACCACCGACATCGAAGGTTCTAAAGGTTATTTTTTTGTTGCCAAGCGTGTCGAACGCTTTTTTGTAATTGGCTTCTAGCGCATCTTTACCAGGATATTTGGAAAGTAGCATTAATTGTACTTCGGTACGGAATAAACCAATACCCGTGGCACCACTTTCGTCAAAATGGTTTAAATCGGCATCTAAGCCAGCATTTATCATCAGGTTTACTATTTGTTGGTCGATCGACTTTGCTGGTAAATCGCGTAACTTTGCGTATTCTTGTTGGGTTTCGGCAAGCAATGCTTGTTTATCGATGAATGCGGCTAGGACATCATTGCTTGGGCGCAGATATAGATCGCCTGTTTCGGCATCGATAATTGCATTGTCATCTTGTTCGATATAATTAAAGATATCAGACACGCCACCAATAGCAGGAATGCCCAATGCGCGGGCAACAATACCTACATGGCTGTTAGCGGCACCTTCTTCTAACACCAAGCCCTTTAATTTTGCTTCATCATAATCTAACAATTCGGCAGGGCCTATATTACGGGCGACCAAGATAGTATCTTCTGGTAAAACAGATGCAACAGAGGTTGCTTGATTATTGGTTAAAATGCGCAATAGCCGATTGCCTAAATCATCTAAATCATGCAATCTTTCGCGCAAATATGGGTCGGGTTGGCGCAACATTCTTGCATGGGTGGCAATTTGCACTTTTTCGACCGCTATTTCGGCGGTAGTACCTTTGTTTAAAGCTTCGTGCATTCTACGTTTCCACCCACGATCATTCGCAAACATTAAGTATGTTTCTAAAATATCGCGATGTTCACCCGTTCTAGAAAGGTCTGGTCTTTCAAGCGTGTCAGAAATAGATTTTCTTAGGCTGTGTATGGCTTGGTTTAATCTTTTATGCTCTGTTTCAATATCATCTGAAATTAAATTAGTAATAATGATGCGGGGCTCGTGTAATACCACACGGCCAATAGCAATACCGTTTGAAAAAGAAATACCATTTAGGTTAACGGGCATACTATGGCTGGCATCTATGAGTTCTGGTTTTTCATTTTTGCCGGTTATTAAGCCCGACAAGCTAATGCTTTTACTGGTCGAAATAACCTCGGCCAATAGCATTGAAACTGTATATAATACTTCGCATTCTTCTTCCGAATAAATACGCATTGATTTGTTCTGAACAACCAATACACCAATAGAAATACCATGTTTTAAAATGGGTACACCTAAGAAGCTATGATACACTTCTTCGCCCGTTTCGGGTAAATATACAAAATTATCGTGAGAGCGGGCATTGGCTAAGTTAAGATGCCTTGCTGTTTGGGCAATAAAGCTAACTAAACCCTGACCTTTGGGCATTTTTGTATTATGTACGGCATCTTTGTTTAGGCCTTCTGTGGCAAAAAGCTCTAACTCGCCCGTGTCTAAAACCAAATAAATTGAGCACACTTCTGCTTCCATATTGCTTGAAACTAATATGGTTATTTGATCTAGACGATCTTGATCGGCGGCATCGCTGGCCATAATCTCACGCAAATTACGTAAAATTTGCTGAGGGCCAAGTTTTGCTGATGCTTGGGCAGGGCTTTGATCTACATTTTTTAAGTTAGATGTAGAGGTTTGGTCGCTGGTATCACTCAAATTGATGGCCTTTTGGCTAGAGCCTCTACAACAGATTTTAGGTTTGTTGATTCGGTTCAATATTGCCACCATTATATTCATAAAAATCAAATGTTTAAGTGTTTTCTTAAAAATTTAATTTATGATTACAAAACAGTGGCTAAAGATGCATGCTTAACATAATGGTCTATATCAGTTTACATCTAAGTCGTAAGCAGTATGCAATGCCCGTACCGCTAATTCAATATATTCGGCATCGATCAGCACCGATACTTTAATTTCTGACGTGGTGATGGCAATGATGTTAATGCCTTTTTTAGACAATGTTTCGAACATTTTTGCAGCAACACCTGCGTGAGAGCGCATGCCAACCCCAATGACAGAGATTTTAACAATATTGGTAGAAGATAGAATTTTCTCATAGCCGATATTATCTGCCCCATTTTCGATGACTTCGAGCGCTTTTTCTAGGCTAGATGAAGGCACAGTAAAGGTCATATTGGTAAATTTACCATCTTCAGAAACATTTTGAACGATCATATCGACATTCAAATTAGCTTCGGCCAATGGGGTGAATATTCGAGCTGAAATGCCCGGTCGGTCAGAAATATTGACTAATGTTACTTTTGCTTCATCTTTTGAATAGGTGATGCCGCTTACAAGTTCTTGTTCCATAATTTCGTCCTCATCACATACCAATGTACCCGGGTGATTGTTTATGCCATTTTTTAGGTTAGTAAAGTCGCTATCGCGGGTTGGCTTTGCGGTTTCTGGGTCTTCAAAGCTGGAGCGCACTGCTAGGCGCACTTTATGTTTCATTGCCAGCTCTACTGAGCGGGTTAATAATACTTTAGCACCTAATGAGGCCATTTCTAGCATTTCTTCATAAGAAACACGATGCAATTTTTTAGCATTGGGCACAATGCGTGGGTCGGTGGTGTAAACGCCATCGACATCTGTATATATATCGCAAATATCGGCCTTAATGGCAGCGGCTATAGCCACTGCTGTGGTATCTGAGCCACCACGGCCTAAAGTTGTTATGCGGCCATCCTGTGCGATGCCTTGAAAACCAGCAACAACGGCTACTTGGCTTTCTTCTTCCATCCGTTTTACAATTTCGTCGCCGTTAATGTCTTCAATACGGGCGGCACCGTGTACGGATGATGTTTTGATGGGGATTTGCCACCCAAGCCATGAGCGGGCGTTAATGCCCATTGATTGCAAAATTACTGAAAGTAACCCAATGGTAATTTGTTCGCCAGATGCTACAATGGCGTCATATTCGCGGGCATCATGCAATGGGCTGGCTTCTGATGTCCAATCCACCAATTTATTGGTGGTGCCAGACATGGCAGACAAAACCACAGCAACTTGGTTGCCTGCATCAATTTCACGTTTTACATGTTTGGCTACATTGCGTATGCGTTCGATATCTGCAACACTTGTACCGCCAAACTTCATGACTATTCTCGCCATAATTTCACTCTTTTAGCTATATAATTTTGCAGGAGATATAACGCCTTATTTTATATAACGCAAGATTTGGTGGCAATAAACATCAAAAAAGGTGAATATTTGATATTTATTGCTATTTTTTGTGGTCAACTTTTAATAAACTGAATATTTTACCCGTAGATTATAAAAATTTATGTGTCGGCTTGCTTAAGCGTGTGCAGAGGCATATGCCAGTTCGGATTTTACTTTTTCGACTTTACGAGGATGTGGTTCACCAGTTTCCATATAATGCTTTATCTCTTCTAAATTTCGTATGAAACCTGCGTTTAAGCTTTTCTTTAAACCAGGTATTATATAGCCTAATGTATTGAGGTGCGCCGTTGCATCCCATGTTACGCGGCAGGATGTGTCGCTAACATGCTCTACAGTTACTGTGGATTCATAGCCTTTTAGAGGCATTATTTTGGGTGTCTTTTTCAAAATCGCATTAATAGTAACTGTTTTCATTGAGTCATTATATTGGGTAATTGTTTCTTGCTGATACATGCCGTTGAATTTGGCGATTAAATATGAATTTCGCCCTACGGCGGGTGCGCCTTTCAAAGGTGTGCCAGTTAGAATTGGCTCTGATTTAGGAATAGCTGCCATCCATTTAGCAACATCGACAAAATCATCGCCGATTAGTGCCCAAGTTAACGCTGCTGATTTATCTACAATCATTGAATTAATCATTCTCATTTTGATCTCCATCCTGACCCGATTAGGGCAAAATTAGTAATTAGTAAAAACCAGAGTTATTTATTATTCGGTTTATGATCAGAGAATAGAATAGATTATTTGTAACAAGAATAGACAATATTGGATCAGTATATTACATATATAGCCTAACGCCTTTAAAATGATTACACTGATATAATGACCTATTCTGTTGATTTTCGCCGCCATATCCT
>JABSRY010000265.1 GCA_013214985.1 Hyphomicrobiales bacterium | reverse complement strand
CGACGACAACAATGTACCACTGAAGAACTTTTTGGGGTGGGCAAATTTGAATCAAATTAAAGGCGTCAGGCTATACCTGACATTCTTGTGCAAACACGGCAGCTGCAAAGCGGTTTTTCAAAAGATTAATTGCCCAGTTTGGTGAACCAAGGCTCGTCATCACCGATAAATTGCGTAGCTATATCAAACCCATTAAAGCACTCGCTAAGAATGCGGATCATCGCGCTCACAAAGGCTTAAATATAGCAATTGAAGTCTCGCATAGGCCAACGCGTAAACGAGAGAAGATATTTGGCAGGTTTAAATCTCACTGGCAGGCCCAGAGGTTTCTGTCTGCCCATGACCAGATTAATCTAATCTTTCGACCTCGCCGCTATCTACTTACTACAATCTCATACTCCCATGCCCGTTTAGATGCTTTTAGCCTCGGAATAATTATATACAAAAATGGTGGCACAATCAAGCAATTGTCGACCTCTCACAACCTATAGATAACAACTTAGCAATACCAAATCAGCACATTAAGTTTTGGTAGAGTTTTTTTCTAGTTCAACCAATAAATATTGGAATTTTTTCCCTTGAATGGCAACATGGTCTCGTAAAGTAAGTTCAGCATTTGCGGCATCGCCATCAACCAAAGCCTGAACAATCAATTTATGTTCTCTCATAGATTGTTTCATCCGGCCTCGAACATGCAACTGAATTCGCCTAAATGGAGCCAAGCGTTTTTGTAGCCGCAATGCTTCTTGCTCAAGAAAACTGTTACCAGACTCTTTATATATTATTTGATGAAAGGTTGTATTATGCCGATAATAATCGGTTTCACTTTTTTCATCTATCGCTTGTTGACAGCAATTATTGGCATTTTCTAACATATCTATCGACTCATCAGAGATTGTATGTGCTGCGAATCGGCCACAAATTGCTTCAAGTTCGGCCATCACCTCAAACATTTCGAGTATCTGAATTGGGCTAGGTTGCCGCACAAATACCCCTCGTTTAGGAAAATGCTCCACCAGACCAGACATAGTAAGCTTTTGAAATACCTCCCTAATTGGTGTTCTAGAAACACCAAACCGTTCACCCAGTTTAATTTCATCTAGCCTATCACCATTAGAAAATTCACCTTTCAAGATTAATTCTTCTATAGCTTCTGCAATAAAGTCTGTTTTTTTAATAGTCATACCTCCTTTTACATGCTCCAAAAATCAAAATCAACAATAAATTTATTTTTGTATACTAAACTATTGACTTTGAATACTTATTGATATATTTTTTTGCTGGTAAATTCAAATCTCACGAACAGGCTTTAAACGTTATCCCAGCCGATTTCAGAAAGAAATATTATGAGTTTTTTGGCAGATTTATTATCTACGATCTTTGATCGCCAGTCAGGTTTTGAAGCTAAAACCCCTTGGGAGCCAAAACCCATTGCAGATTTATGTTCTGATTTAATCAGCAGCAAAGGTGAAGTCAAAGGTATGTCTCTCTCCAGCCAAATATTGCATTCTTATTCAAAAATGGCTAATGACGAAAAACTTGCATTTTTTAATATTCTAGTTAAAGACATGGATATTTGCTCCGAAGATGTCAAAAAAAGCTTAGAAGCGTATAAAAAAAATCCTTCAAAAATGACTTATCGAGCTTTTATGGAGGCATCAGAGCCTAAAAGACAAGAATTTTTAAGACGTCTAAATCAAGTATCAGGTGCAACAGCAGAATTGGTCTCTATGCGTAAGGACCTATTAAAAATAACTCATAAAAACCCAGTTTTATCGTCCCTAGATTTAGACTTCAGACATTTATTTGCTTCGTGGTTTAATCGGGGGTTTTTAGTTTTGCGCCCCATAAATTGGCAAAGTCCCGCTCATATATTAGAGAAAATTATTAAATATGAGGCAGTTCACTCTATTGATAGTTGGGATGACTTAAGGCTACGGCTGCAACCTGATGACAGAAGATGTTTTGCTTTTTTTCATCCGTCCATGCCAGATGATCCACTAATATTTGTTGAAGTCGCATTGACAGATCATGTTTCATGTTCAATACAACAAGTTTTATCTGAAGATCGAAAAACAGTGGAGCCAGAAAATATAAATACTGCCGTATTTTATTCAATTTCAAACTGCCAATCGGGTCTCGCGGGCATATCTTTTGGTAACTCCCTTATTAAACAGGTCGTTACAGATTTATCGAAAGAGTTTTCAAACTTAAATAGATTTGTAACATTATCGCCAATTCCTAATTTTAATAAATGGATAGACAATCAAGCAGAAGAAAATATTTTGCAAAGTGAAAATCTACAACAATCAGTTGCATATTATCTTTCAAAAGCTAAAACCAAAAGAGGCGCTCCTTACGACCCAGTAGCACGCTTCCACTTAGGGAATGGTGCTTTGATTCATGCCGTTCATTTGGATGCTGATATGTCAAAAAAGGGCGTTGAGCAGTCAAATGGTGTAATGGTCAATTATCTATACGACCTGCAAGCAATAGAATCCAACCACGAGAAATTCACCTCAAATAACGAAGTTGCAACTTCAAAGCAGGTGGAAAACCTCGCTCAAATGTATAATGAAACAGGAAATGCATAATGGTAAATAAACTTTTTGATAGCTTGTTTAAAAAACATAAAAATAACCCCGATTGCTTTTTAAAATTAATTGACGAAAAAAAAATCAATTATGACGAATTTCTTAAAATTTCCGGTCGCTTCTCTAACTTATTTAAAAATTTAAATTTGACCCCCAATGATAGAGTCGCAGTGCAAATAGATAAATCCCCGGAAGCATTAGCAATTTATGTCGCATGCATACAATCAGGCCTAATTTTTTTACCACTGAACCCCGCATATACGACCAATGAAATATCATATTTTTTGGAAAATTCCGGCGCAAAATTACTCATTTGCAGTGAGAGAAACTATCCAGCATTGATAGAAATTACTACAAAATACACATGCATGTTAGAAACTCTTAATGCCATTGGCACAGGTAGCGTAATTGAAAAATCGAAGAACCTATCAGATGATTTTACCGCCGTTGATAGAGGTGGTAATGATTTGGCTGCATTTCTATATACATCAGGGACAACAGGGCGTTCAAAAGGCGCGATGTTAACCCATGATAACTTACTTTCAAATGCGGAAACCTTGGTTGATTATTGGCAATTTACTAAGGAAGATACGCTATTACACGCATTACCAATTTTTCATACCCATGGTTTATTTGTTGCTACAAACATCACGTTAGCTGCGGGCGGCTCTATGGTGTTTTTACCCAAATTTGATTTAGATTTAGTAATTAGAAACCTGCCGAGGTCTACGACTATGATGGGTGTTCCAACTTTTTATACTCGCTTGTTAACCCACACAAGATTCGATAAAAAATTAACCGAACATATACGTTTGTTTATTTCTGGTAGTGCACCTTTGCTGGCAGAAACTCATACCCAGTTTAAAAAGGTTACTGGTCATAGAATACTAGAACGTTATGGCATGACAGAAACGAATATGAATACCTCCAACCCCTATAATGGTGAGCGCCGCGCTGGAACAGTTGGCTTGCCACTACCAGGTATAGAAGTTAAAATCACCGACACAAACACAGGAAAAGCCCTACCGGTCGGAGAGATTGGCGAGCTTGAAGTAAAAGGGCCAAATGTTTTTAAAGGATATTGGCAAATGCCAGAAAAAACAAACGAAGAGCTCCGTGATAACGGTTTCTTCATAACAGGAGACCTAGCCCAAATAGATAGAGATGGATATGTGACAATTGTCGGACGCAATAAAGATCTAATTATTTCAGGAGGGTTTAATATTTACCCGAAAGAAATAGAGCTATTGCTTGATGACGAATATGGAGTATTAGAAAGTGCTGTTATTGGCATTCCCAACGCAGACTTTGGCGAAAGCGTTATAGGCATAATTGTACATAAAGAAGATGAAAATATAGACCTAAAACAAATTCAGATCAATATTTCAAAGTCTCTTGCACGCTTCAAACTCCCCAGAAAATTATTAATTATCTCCGAATTGCCTCGTAACACAATGGGTAAAGTACAAAAAAACATTCTAAGGGAAAAGTTTGGTTCTGTAGACCTATAGCTAAAAGATAAGGATATGGAGAGGTGAAATTTTCTATTCTTGGTCGTCCTCATCAACCTCAACTTCCTCTTCAATATTTTCACCTACCTCAAAGTCATTTTCATAGTAAGCGTCTGGTCTCAACCGCCTTGTAATTACAGTTGAGTTCTGTCTTACGGTTAAGCGAAGGTTTACACTGACGCTTGTTGAATGTTTGTTGTATTTTTTTGATAATTCCACGGCAGCAAATCATCGATCTGATTGATTTTATGCTCAGCAATACGGCCAAGAACATCGGCGAGCCATTCCTGCGGGTCAATATTGGGTATCCCTGCATAAAAGGACTGTTTGTAACGTGGCCATCTACCTTTAGGTTATGCATATCAACGGTTACAGCGA
>JABSRY010000264.1 GCA_013214985.1 Hyphomicrobiales bacterium | reverse complement strand
AAGTTTGGATGGTGCTGTTAATCTGCCATTATCGACACTAAGGAAATTAGACCTTAATGGGGCGGGTTTAGATAAAAATTTAAGCTATGGCATTTATTGTGCAACGGGTGCAAGGGCACAAAAGGCTGCAATTATTTTGCAGCGGCAAGGGTTTGAAAGTTTGAGCCTATTAAAAGTTGGAATTTGCTAAAACCAAATTTGATAGCCCAAACGCGCTGCTACGAATAAGACAAGCAGTGATGTTAGTAATGCAATGATTGGCGGTGAAATGAATTTGATGCTAAATAGATTGCCAATTTGCCCGCCAATTAGCACAATGATTGGTAGGTAAGAATATTCTAAAATATTGGCGTTTATGCCGCTTTTGTGCAATTGGCCGATTAGCCCTGCGCATGAATTTACCAATATGAAGATAGACGCGCATGCTGCTATTTGCTTGGGGGAGGCAGCTTTTAGGTTGTATAATATGGGTGCAAGAAAAATACCGCCGCCAATGCCGACTAACCCTGACGTGAAACCTAAAATTGCGCCTAGTATCAAACCAATTGGGATGGGCAATGGATGATAGTTTTGAGCATCATCTGTATAATCTTTATGCTTTATAAGTAGCCTTATGCCAGTGAACGCCAATGTTATGAAGAGTAGAATTAAAAATGTATTTTGCCCTATTTCTAACTTTCCGCCTAAATATGCCATAGGCACAGAAGCGATGACTGGCGGCAGAATGAGCCTTAGATTAAGATAACCTGCGCGAATATAATGAAAACTGTTGCCCGAAACCACGATGATGTTGCAAACCAATGCTATAATGGGAATGGCGGTGTAGGGCGTGTTTACTAACGCAAGCAATGCGATATAGGATGAACCACCACCAAAACCAACACTGGCATAAAATGCTGCAATTATGCCAAACAATAAGCCGATCATATTTTACTTACCCATCAATAGTGCTAGCGTTATTTTATACTATTAATATGTGATGTTAAGCTCTTTTTCCATCATATCTTTCATGACGAATTTTTGCGGTTTACCTGTCACGGTCATTGGCATTTCATTTACGAATTTAATATATTTAGGGATTTTATAATGCGCTATTTGCCCTTTGCAGAATGCTTTAACATCTTCTTGTTTTAAGACACTGCCATCTTTTGACGTTATAAAGGCGCAGACTTCTTCGCCATATTGGTCGCTATGAACGCCAAATATTTGAACATTAATAATTGCATCATGTTTAAATAAGAAATCTTCTATTTCTTTTGGATAAATATTTTCGCCGCCTCGGATAATCATATCCTTAATGCGGCCAACAATGGTGCAATAATTTTGTTTATCGAAAACTGCTAAATCGCCTGTATGCATCCATCTGCTTGCATCTATAGCGCTATTAGTAGTTTCTGTATCGCCCCAATAGCCGAGCATAACACTATAACCACGCGTACATAGCTCGCCTTTTTCGCCAATTGCAACGGTTTTACCTGCTTCATCGATGACTTTAACTTCTAATTGGGGATGTACCAAACCGACCGTTGAAACGCGCTTATCTAACGGCGTATTAACATGTGTTTGAAACGATACTGGGCTGGTTTCTGTCATACCATAACAGATGGTGATTTGTGCTAAATTCATTTCGTTTACGGCTCTATTCATCACTTCTATTGGGCATAATGCGCCTGCCATAATGCCTGTGCGCAGGCTAGAATAATCGCGTGTTTTAAAGCTAGCGTCTGAAAATAGGGATACAAACATGGTGGGGACGCCGTAAAGTGCTGTGCATTTTTCTTGCTCTATCGCATTTAGGCAACTTGTTGCATCGAACGCTTCGCTTGGGAATACCATTTTGGAGCCACGAACCACGCAGCCTAAAGTGCCCATTACCATGCCAAAACAATGGTATAATGGCACAGGAATACACAGAATATCATTCTCAGAAAATTGCATGGTTTGGGTAACAAAATTTGCATTATTTAAGATGTTATAATGGCTTAAAGTAGCCCCTTTGGGGGTGCCTGTAGTGCCGCTTGTAAACTGAATATTAATTGCATCATCAGGGTCTAACCTATTTGCAATTTTATTGATCATTATTTTATGCGCGGGGGCGGCCATTTTACAGACTTGATCAAAGCCTAAAATGCCCTTGTTTACGCTATCGCCCATGCTGATAATATAATTTAGTGATGGTATTTTTGCAGAAGTGAACTTAGTGGATTCAGATTGTTCTAATTCTGGAATAAGTGTTTGAATCATCTCGATATAATTGGATGACTTAAACTGAGGCGCTAAAATAAGTGCCTTACACTCGACCTTGTTTAACGCATATTCCAGCTCGGTTAAACGATAGGCTGGGTTAATATTCACTAGAATTAAACCAATTTTTGCAGTCGCAAACTGAGTGACTAACCACTCATACCTATTGGGTGACCAAATACCCACACGGTCGCCAGTTTTTAAACCTAATGACAATAAACCACCTGCCAAACGATCGACCTCGCGGTCTAAATCATAATAGGTTAGGCGCATGTTTTGATCTACAAATATAGCCGCTTCACGGGGGCCAAATTTTTCGACAGTTTTAGAAAATATTTTACCAATTGTTGTATAAATAAGTGGCTCTTTTTGAGAACCTTTTAAATATGAAATATTACCAATATCTTTGTGGATAGATGTGGATTTAAAATTATCTTCTGCTGCATTATCAAAGAGACTTTGGCTTAATGTTTCTCGCATAGATTCGTTTAAAATTGTCATTTTATTGCCTTTACTTGTAACTAAAGTTACATTGTTTGCCAATCACCCGATTGTTCAAACGCATGCGCCGCTTTATAGATGGTGAATTCGTCATAATGTTTGCCAACTAACTGCATACCGATGGGCAAACCATTGCTCATACCACACGGGATAGACATAGCGGGGTGGCCTGTTGCATTAAAGGGCGCTGTGTTGCCAATCATTTCGAAGGCGCGGCCAATTATTTCTGCTAAGGGTGCGTTTTGCGCGGGAATTGGCTGTGCGGTAATCGGTAAGGTTGGCATTAGCAATAGGTCATACTTTTCGAATAATTTATTATAATCTTGTTTTAGTTTACGTGATAAATTCTGAGCTTTTGCTTGATAATGACCACGGTAATGTTTTTGCATATATTCGCCAACAAACATAGTAATCTTTAGGGTTTCTGATAATTCATCGGCTCTATTGCGCCAATTTGAATGATAATCCAACAAACTAGTGACATATAGGCCTTCCCAACTTGTGCCAAAACCATTACCATGCATCATGGTATTAACGGTGCCTTCAAGGGTGATTGGCGTCCAAATTGCGACGGCTGTTGAATGGGCTGGTAGTGAAACTTCCTCTACAATGGCGCCGAGTGCTTTGAATTTATTGGCAGCGTTGCGGACTTTTTCATCGACCTCAACTTCGCTATTCTCATGCCCGAAACCTTCTTTTAAAACGCCAATGCGCATACCTGCGATGGATTGATTTAGCGCATTTGTGTATTTTTCAAGTTTTGGGTTATATTGTCTTGGGTCTAGGCCATCCTCGCCCGCAATAACTTCTAGCAATAATGCATTATCGCTGACGTTTGTGGTCATAGGCCCAACATGGTCGATGGTCGGTTCGATTGGCATAATGCCGCTATATGGCACCAAACCATGGGTTGGTTTCATACCATAACCGCCACAAAAGCTAGACGGAATTCGAATTGAGCCACCTTGGTCGCAACCGATTGCCATTTCTATTTCGCCTGCGCCAATTAGTGCACCGCAACCAGAAGACGAGCCGCCAGAAATATAACCGATTTTATAGGGATTATGGACGGGCCCAGTTGCATTGGTATGGCTACCGCCAGAAAGACAGAAATATTCGCAATGGGCTTTTCCTGCAATATTGCCGCCTGCATCTAATATGCGGGTAACGACGGTTGCATCTAAATCTGGCGTATAGCCTTCTAGAGTGGATGCGCCATTCATCATCGGCACGCCTGCAAGGCAAATATTGTCTTTTAGAACAATGCGTTTGCCTTTAAGTACGCCCATATTTGCGCCCGGAATATCTGTTTTTTGATACCATGCGTTAAGCTGATTTTCTTCGGCATTTGGTTTGTAACCTGGGGTTCTTGGATATTTAACTTCTGGTATAAAATCTGGCAAACTATCGATTAAATCATATGCTTCGAAATTTGCTTCCATTAAGGACATATATTCAATAATTTCTTTATCTTCCATCGCCATGCCAAGATCTTTTACGATGGTTCTCATTTGGTCGAGTGTTGGGCGCCTGATAGACATATATGCCTCCTTAATAATTGAATTTGGACTGTTATTGATATTAGCAAGACCAGTATCGCTGAGTGCTTTTGTGCGGGTTTGTCGGGCAGCGCCAAGGCCTAAAAATTCTTGAATTTTATTGGATGATTGCAAATCTTGTTTTGCGATATCGCCTATAATGGTACCGCGTTCCAAAATTAGAACATGGTCTGATAGATCCATAATAAAG
>JABSRY010000263.1 GCA_013214985.1 Hyphomicrobiales bacterium | reverse complement strand
ATGAATGACCCACCAATATAGTAAAGGTATTTATGAAGCAACCAAAACCCATTAAACGATTTAGATTTGCGCCTAGCCCAAATGGCGCCATGCATTTTGGGCATGCTTATTCGGCCTTGTTAAATGTGGTGGTTGCTAAGGCGGTGGGTGGTGAATTTATTATTAGAATGGAAGACATTGACCAGATTAGGTGCAAAAAGGAATTTAGTGACGCTTTTATTAATGACATGTTTAAAATTGGTGTTTATTCTGAATTTGAGATAATGTACCAAAGTAAACGCGGGAATGCGTATAAGACGGCTATAGATAAGCTATTGAAAATTGGCGTTCTATACCCATGTTTAGCAACACGTGGTGACATTAAGCAATTTTATAAGCAAGAGCCAAAACAGTATGACCCAGATGGGGCGCTGTTATACCCGATGCTTTATAAAGGTAAAACAGAAGTAGAGAAGCAACGAATTATTGATGGACAACAGCCATATGCATTGCGTTTAGACATGAAAATGGCGGTTGAGATAATTAGACAGAAAGGTGCTGATCTTAAGTTTTTATCGGTTGATATTGACGCGCATTCTATTCGCCAGGTTGAGTTTGATCCTATGGTATGGGGCGATGTTGTGCTTGCTAGGAAAGATATTGCGACAAGTTACCATTTAAGTGTTGTTGTGGATGACGCCGCTCAGAATATAACCCATATTATACGCGGTGAAGATTTAAATGAAGCGACTTATATTCATCGAATATTGCAGATTTTGTTAGATTTGCCGAAAATTGTTTACTATCATCATCGATTGATATTAGATAAGGATTTGAAAAAGCTCGCGAAATCTAATGACAGTGCCGCTGTAAAAATGTGGTTGGAGCAAAATAGGGAAGTTAAATATTTTTCAGATTTATTAAAAAGGTTTAATATTTCTGAATTATCGGATATAGTGAAAAACATACTGTGTGATTCTTATGAAAAAAAATAATAAAATTAAATCTCTGATAGATAAAAAAAGTAATGACGACGATAAAGGCCGTTTTTACAATATGATTGTGCATGAGGTTAGATCACAAATTGGTATCGTGAGTAACCTAAGTGAAATGTTGCTTGATGACCGACTGATACAATCGCACGACTTTTATAAAAAAGCTCTAAAACAAACCTGTGACCGAATTGTTTCGCTTACTCAAGATTTTTTAGAATTTGAACAATTTAAAAAAAATAAAATAAGACTAAAGTCATCCGCAATTGACCTTACTGAATTTTTGGAAGTTTTTTCGATGCCATATGTAAAAATGGCAGGCGATAAAGGCCTATTGTTGAAATTGCTAATTGAACCGAAATGCCCAAAATATATTAATGCTGATGTATCTAGGCTTGGGCAGATTTTGTCTAACCTTGTTGAGAATGCTATTAAATATACCGATGAGGGGCAGGTGCAAATTCATGTGCATTATGATGCCTCACAAGATATTGGGCTACATTTTGATGTTATAGATACGGGTATTGGCCTTGATGCTGGTAAACGAAACCAAATATTTAATGCCTATATGCGGCTTGATAATGCTTTGGACAAACAAGGCGTTGGCTTAGGCTTATGGATTGTTAAAAAACTTGTAGCCCTGATGGATGGGCGTATTGAGGTTAAGCTTGACCACCCTAAAAATAGGGTTTCTGGATCTTGCTTTAGGTTATCTTTGCCGCAAGATTATGATGAGAAAAGAGTTTCAAAGGCTGTGGATGTTGAAGTGCCGCGGGTGGTTTCTAATAAAAGTTTTGGAAAATTACCCTATTTATTGGTGGAAGATAACAAATTAAACAAGCATATTATTTCGACTATTTTAAAAAGTGGAGACGTGGAGTTTGATGTTGCGAGCTCTATACTTGAAGCGCGATATTTAATTGGTTTGAGAGATTATAGGCTAATATTGTTAGACCTTAACTTGCCAGATGGTAGAGGTGAGGGGCTGGTTAAGGAATTTAAAGATAACAATTTTATAGCTCTGACCGCGGAGGTTCAGGATAATTTAGAGAAAAATTTAAAAGAACAAGGTTTTAAGGGTTTAATACAAAAACCGATAATAATTAAAGACTTTTTTAGCACTATATATGGCATATTAGAAACGGTGGATGGCGAGGTGTGATAATGCCATTAGGATGCTGTGTCTAAATAGGGTTTTGAAGAATTATGCCGCAAATTTTTGTTAAGATTATGCCACTTGCATTCGTGTTTTTGTGGAGTACGGGCTTTATTGCTGCAAAAATGGGACTGCCCTATATTGAAGCCTATACATTTTTGAGCATTAGATTACTTTGTGCATTGGCTATTTTGTGGCTGATATTGATGTTTTGGAAAGTAAAATATATTGAGCGCAAAGAATATATTTTTGAAGCAATAATTGCCGGTGGTTTAATATCTGGCGTTTATTTTTTAGGGGTCTTTAGCTCTATTCAATATGGATTATCGGCGGGTTTAACGGCGTTGATTGTTTCGATGCAGCCGATATTAACCGCGCTCATTGTGCGCAGATTATTTCATGAAAAATTAGAACCTAAGCAATGGCTTGGTATTATGATTGCGTTTTTAGGGGTGTGCATGATACTCGCCCATAAAATTAATGCCGATGACATAGAACATGGGTTGAGCTTTATAGGTTTGGCGTTTGCTACTATGGGTTTACTTGGCATAACCATTGGCACAATTTACCAAAAAAACCGCAAGGGTGATATGGATTTAAGAGCGGTGACTTTTTGGCAAAATGTCGGTGCGCTTATTGTTATTGTGCCTTGGGCGATATTCTATGATACAGAATCTATCACTTGGTCGTATGAATTGATATTTTCGTTGAGCTGGTTGGTGATTATATTATCGATTGTGACATTGTTTTTATTGCTGATGTTGATTAAGCAGCATAGTGCAAACCAAGTTGCATCTTTGTTTTTTTTAGTGCCTGGGGTTACCGCCGTGTTTGGGTGGTTGTTTTTTGAAGAGGTTTTGGGCTGGTTTGAGATTGTAGCGATTATTATAGCATCTTGCGGGGTGTTGTTGGCGCGTAGAATACCGAAAACTAAGGTTTGATTATTAATATGAATAAAAAATTACGTAAAATATATGTCGCAATTATGGGACGAAGTGACAAAGCTAACTCGACCCGTAAGGCAATGTTAGCCTTTGCAATTCGCTTAGGCAGTGCTGCATTTATTTATATCTCGCATATTATTTTGGCAAGGTGGTTGGGCAGTGATCAGTTTGGGGTTTATACCTATGTTTGGACATGGGTTATTATATTTGGCTCGGTTTCTACTCTTGGTTTTTCGATGGTGATGGTGAAAGAATTACCGACCTACTTCAAACGATCGCAGTTTGCCGAATATTTAGGGTTGATATATTTTGGCCGCATATTTAGCTTTATATTGGCGGTTTTGATAACCATATTTGGGGTTGCTACGGTTTATCTATTGGGTGATTTAAATGATAATATATTTATCATTCCTTTAATGTTGGGCTTGGTTTGTGTGCCATTATTTGCGATTGTAGATGTGCAAGAAGGCATGTGCCGCGCTAATGAATGGGTTTATTTAAGTTTATTGCCTAATTATCTAATTAGGCCGATGTTGGTATTGGTTTTTTCTGGCTTATTTTTGTTTAGCGGCGTTGAATTGAACGCGAAGGTGATTATGATTGCTTGTATTATTGCCAGTTTTTTTACTGCGGTTATTCAACTGATATTAATTGAAATTAAAATTACCAAGAAAATTGAAAAACTGCCTAAAAAAATATTGTGGAAGCCTTGGCTTGGTTTAGCTTTGCCGTTATTTATAACCGATAGCTTTATGATTTTAATGTCTAGCACTGACATTGTTTTGCTACAATATTTTATGCAACCAGAGGATATTGGGGTTTATTATGCTGCGGTTAAAACGACTTTATTAGTGGCATTTATATATTTTGCGGTGGTTTTAGCTTCGAGCAATAAATTTGCTGAACATTGGAATGATGATGATAAAGATAAGCTTACTAAAGCTATTAATCACAGTGTGATTATGACCTTTGTGCCGTCATTATTTGCATCTATTGGCATTATGTCTGTGGGTTATTGGTTTTTATTGGCCTATGGTGACGACTTTACGCACGGTTACCCTGTTATTGTGATTTTAAGTATTGGGGCAATTTTGCGTGCGGCAACCGGCCCGACAGAATGGATGATGACCATGATGGGGCAACAAAAAACGGTGCTTTGGGCAACGGGTGCTGCTGCGATTGCTAATATTGTGTTGAATATAATATTTATACCGATATGGGGGCTTGAGGGTGCTGCTGGTGCAACCACTATTACCATGGTTAGCGTATCGCTATATTTATTTATACGGGTTCGAAATACGCTAAAAATTCCTATTAAATTTGCTGGAATTATTTAGTTTAGTTATTTAGCGTCGATAATAATTGAGGTGGTCCCCAAATCTGCGACAGATTTAGTATTGATTTAAGCTACACTTTTCACTGACCAGTCATTGGG
>JABSRY010000262.1 GCA_013214985.1 Hyphomicrobiales bacterium | reverse complement strand
GGGTATAAGAGGTAACCCGCTTAACCAAGCTTTTAGCCTTGCCAACATAAAGCAAACGACCATCCTTAGCAAACATACGGTAAACACCGGGTTTGCTTGGCAAAGTCTTCGCATATTGTTTAATCAGCTCAGGGCCAGATACTATATTGTTCATTATTTGTTCTATATCAGAAAATTCCGTTAAAACCAATATCTTTTAATGGCGCACCCGTTCAACCGTCACACCAACCGATGCAGCATGTATAAACGCTTCGGGTTTTTCAACCTTTACCAACACCCGCATAACATCGTCCGTTTCAAGGCATTTATCGGCAATTTGTTCGGCCAAAGTTTCAACCAATAATACATGCCCTGCGCCAATTAATTCTTCAATATCATTCACAATTTTTTTATAACATACTACATTTTCAATCTGGTCATTATGCGCATCCCCTTCGGTCACGACCAAATCAACACTAATAATCACCACCTGCTTACGGGCTTTTTCATCGTCAAATATACCAATAGATGCTTTAAGCTTAAGCCCATGTACAAAAACATGACGCAACCCTTTTGCTGCATTTGCATAATCATTCATTATTTATTTTCCATTCTAAATGTTGTCCACCATCTAATGTAATCATTTGCCCCGTCATCGAGGGTACGGCCAATATAAACCTAATCGCTTCAGATAATTCACTAAGCGCAGGGCCTTTACCAAGTAAAGTACGGCAAGCCTCGGCATTAAAATCAACATCCGATTGCCTTACATTCCTTAGCGTAGGCCCAGGGCCAATTGCATTCACTCTAATATTAGGCGCTAAATTTTGCGCCAATGTGGTGGTCAATGTGTGCAAAGCTGTTTTACTAAGCGTGTAAGATAAATATTGCGGGGTTAGGTTCAGCACCCGTTGATCAACAATATTTATAACATTGCCACTGGCTTTTTTACCAATTCGCTCTGCCAATTCCTTAACCAAAAATAACGGGCTGCGCAAGTTAATGTTCATGTGCTTTTCATAGCTTTGTTCCGACAATGTCACAATATCATCTGGTTCAAAAACCGATGCATTATTAATCAAAATATGCGGCACACCCATTTTATTACATACTGTATCAATCAGTTTTTTAGGCGACGTAAAACGGCTTAAATCGGCCTGAAAAATATCACATTCAACATCATAAAACTCAATTTCACTTTTAAGGTCAAACGCCTCATCCTGAGCTTTATTATAGTGGATAGCAATATCATACCCATGCGATGCCAAATCTAACGCAATAGATTTACCAATACGTTTAGCCGCGCCAGTAATCAATACAAGTTTAGAATTTTCAGCCATAGAACAGAATCAACCCGTTTACAATATTTTGTAAACTCTAAGCCAACAAGGTAAATATATAAAGGAAATAAAGTGCGCTTAATATTATACCTGTTAAGCGCGATATTTTTTTCAAAAACAAAATAATCAATAATAACAAAACAGTTACACCAAGCATAATCCATATGTCATAATTAAGGATAGTTGCGTCCACCGCCACATCATGCACCAGCGCGGTCAAACCCATCACCGCAAGCATGTTAAACAAGTTACTGCCTAATATGTTGCCAATCGCAAGGTCAGATTCTTTACGCCTAACACTAGAAAACACCGCAGCAAGCTCAGGCAGGCTAGTGCCCAACGCAACCACGGTTAAACCAATCGTCGCATCCGATATGCCAAAGTCACTAGCAATATGGCTCGCGCCTTCCACCAAAAAATGTGCGCCAAATGGCAGGCCAATCAAACCAAATATTAAAAATAGAGCAATTTTCCAACCCCGCTTTGGCGCGGCATCTAATTCGCCTTCAATTTCGCTATAATCAAACTCACCATTTTTACGTTTATTGTGCGAACCCTTAGCTTCGGTATATAAAAACAATACAATACCCGAAAATAATATAACACCATGCCACCAAACCAAATTGCCAGTCAGCACCAAAATAGCAAATATTAAAGATGCAAAAAGCACAATTTTCATGTTTTTGCGTACTTCAGCATTATCGGCATTCATCGAATAAAATATAGCGGGCAGCCCAAGCACTAACAATATATTTGCAATGTTAGAACCAACCACATTGCCAATCGCAATGCCAGGCGCTTCATTAAATGCCGCTTTTAAAGATACAAATAGCTCAGGTGCCGAGGTGCCAAATGCGATAATGGTTAAGCCAATAAGCAAAGGCGATAATTTAAACTTAATTGCTAAACTAGCAGCGCCAGAAACCAAGGCATCACCCGCAATTAACAATAATATTAACCCACCAATTAATTGAATATATTCAAGCATAAAGATTAAAGCTCACTTCTAAGAATTTATAGCTCAGATATAAAGCTTCTAATCGTAACTACAAGTCACAAACTTAAATATTTTTGAAATAAGGTTAAGCTGGATAGAACAGCAATTTTAGTAGCAGGGTAACCTTGGCTAGCCAAAGCAGTCTTAATATCAAACAAGCTGGTTATTTGGTCGTCAAAGGTCAGCAAAACCTTGCCTGCACCATCTTCAATAATAGCCCGCTGCACACCCTTAATGTCAGATAATATTTTACGAATTTTATATTCGTCGGTATAACCGCGCATGTTAACAATTTTAAATTCAATTTCAATTATTTCGGCAGATACACTAATTACTGGCAAAATTGTTGTTATGGCAAATATAAATGCCACAATATATATTCTAATTTTTTTCATAACCGACTAAACCACAATTCTAGAATGACTATTAATAGACTATAGTCCAAATGTGATTATCTTATGGCAACATTCACTTATATTCATAAGCAATTTTATAAACATGATTAATAGCCGCTACTAACAAAATCACCGCGCCAATCTGATGGCTTAAAGCAGTATGCAATTGTACAAAACTCAACAGGGTCATAATGCCAAGCCCAATTTGCACCAATAACATAATTTTCACATAAATTAGCGATCTACGTAACCGCTTATTATTGTCCTTATTTCTAAATATAAGCATCGCCTGAATTGCCACAATAATAATAATAAAATAGGCCAACATTCGGTGGTTAAATTGAATAGTCGTTGCATCTTCAAAGGCAGATAACCAAGCAGGCATAAGCGTATATAAACCGTCAGGTATAAATAAATCACCCATTAACGGCCAAGTATTATACGCCATGCCAGCATCTGTGCCCGCAACAAACGCGCCCAATAAAATCTGCAAAGCAATCATACTCAGTAAAAACCATGCAAAAAAACCGCGCCTGCGTTTTGCTATAAAGTTATCTTGTGCATTCCATTTGCGCAAACTACCAAGCTCAAGCGCATACCAAAACGCCATAGCAAGTAAAAATATAGCCAAACATAAATGCGCCGCAAGCCTATATTGGCTAACGTCCGTGCGCTCCACCAAGCCAGACATCACCATATACCAACCTAGCACGCCCTGCCCGCCACCCAGCAAACCCAATATTAAATATTTAGAAAAGTAACCCTTGGTAATTTTCTTAGTCACCCAAAAATATAAAAACGGCACAAAAAACACAATGCCAACAAACCGCCCTAAAAATCTATGCCCCCATTCCCACCAGAAAATAGATTTAAAACCAGATAATGTCATATCAGAATGTTCAGCTAAATATTCAGGTATTAACTTATATTTCTCAAACGCCACCTGCCAGTCACCAAGGCTAAGTGGCGGTATAGCCCCCATAATAGGCTTCCACTCGGTAATCGATAAACCACTATTGGTTAGGCGCGTCGCGCCGCCAACCACAACCATTGCACCAATAAAAATACAAATGACCCAAAGCCAAATCTGCTGCGCTAATATATCATTCTGATGTGTAGACTGCATTTTTCACCTAAATATTGTTGGCTATTTAATAAAAAATAAACAACAAAAACACAAGCAAATTATTGACATTATGCCTTAAGCAGATTATTTGAACTATAATATTAAGGATATTAAATGGCCTATAGACCGTCAGAACGTAGCAGAAAACTAATCGGCATTCTCGCAGTAATTGTTTACTTAACCATATACTGCTTTTTCGCCGCCGCTCTTGGCGAATGGTTAGTCCTAGGCAATGGCGTCGGCTGGGAAATTACCTATTTCGCAATTGCAGGCTTCATCTGGATTTTTCCAATAATCAAACTCTTCCGTTGGATGGATGATCTAATTAAAAGATAATTGCCATCTCAACTCTATTTCTTTAAAAACTCACTCACATTTCCTCATTGCTTGTAATCACCAATAAAAGAGATTACTCTAGATATTATCCAATGAGGTATACATGACCTATAAATTTGATGAGATAATCACCGATCGTGCAAGGTTCAGAGAAATCATGGATGAACGGAGCTCTTTGGTTCAGAATAAAACCATCAATCATATCGACGATATTTGCAAAAAATACATCGAAGCCAGCCCCTTTATTATTTTAACAACCCTTGGTGTTGATGGCCTATTAGATACATCGCCAAAAGGCGATTCTGCGGGTTTTGTTAAAATATTGGACAAAAAA
>JABSRY010000261.1 GCA_013214985.1 Hyphomicrobiales bacterium | reverse complement strand
AAAACTATTAGCCGTTGGCTGCGAGGTTTTAATGCCATGGGGCGCACCAATTGGCACGGGGCTTGGGCTTAACAATATATATGGGCTTAAAAGTTTTAGGGCGCATTTCCCGAATGTGCCGTTGGTAATTGATGCAGGCCTTGGTTTGCCATCCCATGCAGCAAATGCGATGGAAATGGGTTTTGATTTTATTTTGTTAAACACTGCGGTAGCAAAAGCGGGCGACCCAGTAAGAATGGCAAAGGCTTTTGCGATGGCAATAGACGCTGGGAAAATGGCATTTGATGCAAACCCAATGGAGCAACGCGATATGGCAAGCCCCTCGACACCCGTATTAGGCCAAGCATTCTTATCGTAATAGACCCGTATTTTATCATAAGATTAACCTGTGTTTTATTATAAGATTAAAAAGAGTTTAGAGAGTTTCAAAAATGTCAGATCGATATATCCGCCAAAAAATGTTACCGCAAGTTGGTGAAGCGGGGCAAAAATTGTTAAAACAAGCTCATATTTTAATTGTAGGGGCGGGCGGTTTGGGCTGCCCAGTTTTACAAACTTTGGTCGGTGCGGGTGTTGGTAAAATTACTTTAATAGACGAAGATGTGATTGAATTAAGCAATTTACACCGTCAACCTCTATATAAAAAGGCCGATATTGGGCAAAAAAAGGCCAAAATTGCTGCAAAAACCATGCAAAAATACAATGAAAATGTCGAAATTACCGCTATTTTGACCCGTTTTACCCCAAAAAATGCCGAAAAATTGATAGAAAATGCCACAATTATACTAGATTGTGCCGATAATTTTGCAGTTACCTACATTATTTCGGACATATGCACGAGGATAAGTAAGCCATTCATCAGCGCATCTGTCTTAGGATTTACGGGTTATGTGGGCGGGTTTTGCCAAAATGCGCCAAGCTATAGAGCCATATTTCCGACCATTCCCCAAACCGCACAAAATTGTAATTCAGCAGGGGTAATCGGTTCGGCTGTGGCTATTTTAGGCCAAATGCAAGCCCAAATGACGCTAAATAACATCCTAAAAATCGAACCATCTCCCATGGGGCAATTGATAAATATGGATATGCAGAATTTTAATTTTAATAAGATAAATTTTAAAAATTCACCTGAATATACGGGTGAAATATTTAGATTTATCGACCATTCTCAAATAGCCAAAACAGATTTGAATATAGATTTACGATCTGAAAATGAGTTACCACGTTTAGAAAAGTACGAATTTTTAAGAATAAATTTAGAAAAAATTGGCACAACAGAACTGCCCCAAAAGCCAATTAATCTAATTTGTAAAACAGGTTTTAGAGCCTGGAAGGCTGCAAAAATACTAAATGATAAAGGTTATAAAAATATTTCTCTTATCGCTATGGGCTAGTTTTTTATAGATTTTTATGAGGTAAATACTGTACTATTTCAAAATATTAATGGCTTTTATTACAATAGTTATTACTTTGGTATCATAGAATAATTGATAAATTATGGTTATTGGCATGCCTGAATATTTACATTTATTGGGGTTTATGCGATGTTCTAGTAGTCATATTGTAATATTTTTCTGCTCGTCTCTATGTCACATGTGGTCTAAACCTTTGATAAACAGTGACATTACAATCTATTTGTAATTATTTTTGTATTTTGACTATACATTTGCGATGCAAAATTGAATAATTGGTAGCAATACCAATTATTCAATTTATTGAACCCAAAGGGGAATAGCATTGCCAATAAATATTAAACGTGACTTAATAAGTGCACAATTCCACATTTAAAAATAAAGACATTGGAATTAATCGAATAAATATTTTAAGGGAGTGAAATATGAAGAAATTTCTACTAACAACAGTGGCTGCAGCAACATTGGCAACATTCGCGACGTCTGCTTTTGCAGAAGATGTGACGATTACCATCGAAAGCTGGCGTGCTGAAGATTTATCAATTTGGCAAGATCAAATTATTCCTGTTTTTGAAAAAACCAACCCTGGCATTAAAGTTAAATTTACACCAACAAAATCTACAGAATATAATGCCTCTCTAAATGCAAGACTAGATTCGGGTACTGCAGGTGACATGATCACTTGTCGGCCATTTGACAATGCGCTAGCACAATATAATAAAGGCCAGCTTGCATCTCTAAATGGTCTTGACGGGCTTAAAAACTTTGATGATGTTGCAAAATCTGCTTGGACTACAGACGATGGTAAGAATATTTTCTGTGTGCCTATGGCATCAGTAATTCATGGCTTTATTTATAACAAAGACGCGTTTAAAGAATTGGGCATTGAAGTACCAAATACTCGTGAAGAATTTTTTGCAGCGTTAGACAAAATTAAAGCAGACGGCAGCTATACACCGCTAGCAATGGGCACGAATGATCAATGGGAAGCGGCGACAATGGGTTATTATAACATTGCGCCAAACTACCATAAAGGTGAAGAAGGCCGTTTAGCACTATTAGCAGGTGACGCTAAATTAACCGATGCAGAATGGACAGCACCTTTTGCAGAACTGACTAAATGGAAAGCTTATTTAGGCGATAATTTTGAAGCACAAACATATGGGGATAGCCAAAATCTATTCACTTTAGGCCGTGCTGCTATTTATCCTGCAGGTTCGTGGGAAATTTCGGGCTTTAACAAAAATGCTGATTTTGAAATGGGTGCATTTAAGCCACCTGTAGCAAAAGCTGGCGATGAATGTTATATTTCTGACCATACAGATATTGCATTGGGTATGAACCCTGCTTCAAAAAATCCTGAAGCGGTTAAAACATTCCTTAACTGGGTTGGTAGTGCAGATTTTGCAACATTATATGCCAATGCATCCCCTGGTTTCTTCTCACTTTCTAACCATAAAGTGACAATGGAAGATGCTCTAGCAGCTGATTTTGTAAGCTGGCGTTCAGATTGTAAATCATCTATTCGCTCATCAGCGCAAATCCTAACACGCGGTACACCTAACTTAGACACTGCAATTTGGGGTGCATCTGTTTCGGCGCTTAAAGGCAATAAAACACCAGAAGTACTAGGTGCTGAGCTACAAAAAGGCTTAGATTCTTGGTTCAAGCCAAAAATGTAATGACACTATAAGCACTGTGAATGGGCGGCAAATTGCCGCTCATTTTTTATAAATTACTGCATCGCCAAATTATATTGTGCAATTTATTTTATGCGCTCTATAGTGGATAGGTGACATATATTTAGCCACATTTTCTCAAGTTTAGGAAAAAAATATGGTAGCACTTAATAAAAAACCGTTCCGTTGGCATATTCCGATTCTCTTACTTCCTGCATTTTTAATATATTCTACAATTATGGTATTACCATTATTTGGAACTTTGCAATTGTCCTTTTTCAACCTTGAAAATGGCAAGGTAATATTTGTGGGTTTGCAAAATTTCTATTACGTTTTAACCGATGAGTTTTTCTCGGTAAGATTTTGGAATGCACTTGGTAACAATGCCTATTTCTTTATGATTCATATGCTAGTTCAGAACCCACTTGGGGTTTTAATTGCGGCAATGTTAAGCTCAAAAAAAATACGGGCTGTGGCTTTTTATCGTACCGCTATTTTTATTCCTGCCATTTTATCATTTGTGATTGTTGGGTTTGTATGGAAGCTTATTTTAAGCCCACTTTGGGGTATTGCACCCGATCTGCTAGACTTAATTGGCCTAAAAAGCTTGTTTACCGCGTGGCTTGGTAAAGAAGCTTATGCGTTAACAACCATTTCATTAGTGTCTGTTTGGCAATATCTTGGCATCCCAATGATGTTAATTTATGCGGCATTATTATCGATACCCGAAGAGGTGATTGAGGCTGCTGAATGTGATGGTATTACTGGCTCATCCTTGTTTTTTAAAATAAAATTACCGCTTATTTTGCCATCCATCGGCATTATTTCTATTTTAACATTTGTCGGTAATTTTAATGCATTTGACTTGATATATTCGATGCAAGGCGCGTTAGCCGGGCCCGATTTTTCGACCGATATTTTAGGCACATTATTATATAGAACCTTCTTTGGTTTCCAATTGCAATTGGGCGATCATTATATTGGCTCTGCCTTAGCATCGGTTATGTTCTTTATAATTTTAGTGGTTGTGACAGCTTATTTATTTATTGTTCAAAACCGTTTACGCCGTTACCAGTTTTAGGAGATAAGCATGCAATTGAGTAAAAATATGCAAAATACCGCTCGTAAAACAATGATTCATATTGTTTTAATTAGCTTTACCGTTTTGGCGCTGTTTCCAATTTTAATTGTCGTTGTGAACAGCTTTAAATCTAGACGCGGTATTTTTAAATCGCCATTAAGCTTTCCGACTGAAAAAACCTTTAGTGTTAGTGGTTACGAGACGGTGTTATTTAGAAGCGACTTTGAGCTTTATTTTAGCAACAGTATGATAGTTACTGTCACGTCTTTATGCCTGATTTTGCTATTTGGTGCCATGGCATCTTATACATTTGCGGAATATCGGTTTAAGGGCAATACGTTACTAGGCCTGTTTATG
>JABSRY010000260.1 GCA_013214985.1 Hyphomicrobiales bacterium | reverse complement strand
CTCCTCAACAATATATTAGATGAAGAATATAACAGCTAAAATAATCAAGGAAAAGGTGGGAGCGGAAAACCGCTTACGGTGATGAACGCCTTGAAAAATATCTTCAACAAATGGATGATGCGGATATTGGCTTTACGAAAGCAGATGACACGCCAAACAAAATAGAAAAACTCCAGCAGAAAATTGCATCCATCAAAGAACGCAAGCAACGACTGGAGGCTTATCAAAAGCAACTGGCTGAAAGTGGTGAAGACCAAATATCTTTAACTGATCCAGATAGTCGAGCTATGCACACAAGTACCCGTGTTGGGGTTGGCTACAATATTCAAATTGCGGTTGATACAAAATATAAGCTGATTGCTGAACAACAGGTGCATAGTAAGGTCAGCGATTTAGGATTGTTGGCTGAAACCGCCGATGCAGCAAGAGAAACCTCGGTGTTGACTACATCAACGTCGTCGCAGATCGCGGATACTACAAGATTGACGATATCCAAGATTGCGAAGCAATGGGTGTTACACCTTTTGTTCCAAAACCGCTACGTAGCCCTGCGGCCCGCAGTGGGCATTTTACCAAGCAGCAGTTCACATATGAGGCGGACACAGATACTTATACCTGCCCAAATAACCAAACCTTGTCGCCCAAATATCAAACCAAAGTTCGCAATCAGATACTCATAGATTATTGCAACCGTTCAGCTTGCAGGGATTGTGCTTTACGCAATCAATGCACCAAGGGTACATATCGCAGAATTGCCCGCTATGAGAATGAAGCTATACTGGAACGCATGGCCGAAAGATTGGCAGCACATCCGGAAATGCTTGATCAGCGCCGTGAGTGTGTCGAACACCCGTTCGGCTCGATCAAACAATGGATGGGGCAAAAGGACTTTCTCATGCGCCGAATTGAAAATGTCAGAGGGGAATTTAGTCTGACATCGCTTGTCTACAACATTCGTCGAGCCTTAACTCTTGTGGGTGTTGTCGGTCTGATTGAAGCAATTAAAGCCTGATAATGACTTCTGCTTGCCAAATTATACCATGAATTGCTCTAAAACTCAGAATATATGCCATTTAACGCCATTCCAGTTGCCAAGACAAGTTCGACGGTCGAAAACCAAATAATACTGGTTGGTACTGTCATTTATCCATACGGTAGCGTGTTTTCACACAGTCTGGAGGGTTTGTGATATAAAACGCTAAGGGTGTCATTTCACACCTTCCCGCCAACTACCCCACCTTGAAAGGGAATAAATTGAAATTAATCCTAGAAATATTCGAACCAACTTTGAGTTTATACCAATTAGCAATAGATTTTGGCGGCCTGTTTGTTGGGTTAATAGCGGCCATTCTAACAATATTTTTGGCATTTCATCAAATCAAAAAACAACACCAAAACACTCTTGAGGCTCAGGAGTGTTAATTGGCCTGTAAAATTGACCCGCCATTGGCGGTTGAAACTGCTCCACCTCAATTGGAAAATAGGGCCAACCGACGCGCCACTCTCCGTACATAAATGTGCGGATTATTGTATAAACAGGTGGACCAATTTCAGCGCCAAACACCCATCTTAGTGGGTCAATTTTAAATGCTCATTGACAATCTGTTGGGTGATTAGATGAAAATATATCACATATTGCATTTGCAGTGACAAATACATTTTTTTTACTGCACACTAAGCCAGTTGGGGACCCGCTAGGGTAAAGTGAATCCCTATATACATGGTAACAATTTTCACAATTTTTGTTCCGTGTTCCTTCAAAAATTTGAGAATTTCTTTGATCCATTTTAACTTTGTCTATCGCTGAGAAAAGTTCGTTATCGGAAACATCTCCCCATATTTTTTCCTTAACTTTTGTTTCAGTAAAAGCACCGCAGTTTTGAGGATCCAGTTTTTGTGGATGTTCTTCATCGAAGAAATACAAATCTATACAGTTATCACTATCATTATATTGCACAAAATTTGGTGCCTTATCTAGATAATCAAATTTTGCTAAAAGTTTATTTGATTTAACTTCGAAAATCTCACAATACATATTATTCAGATGTAAAGTATAATCAGGGCTAATGTCAATAATTTCCGATCCGAGCACATCTACATATATCTTAGGGAATTTTATAATTTCTAAAAGGCTTTTATTCTTATAATAGCGGCAAATTTCTTCGTCGTATCCGTAAGGATTATCACCAGTGTAGCAAAGCAAAGGCACCTTGTGATAATTACATTTACCTAGGTCTTGGATTGTGGGACTTTCATGCAGGCATGTTTTACACCGCTTATTAAACGAGAATTCTTCTTTGGATACCATTCGAATTCCGCACTCCTTCATAGCATCCAATATGACTCCTCTGATATCAGGGTTACGTGGGTACTCTAGGGTACCAAATAAGGCTTTAGACTTATTAAGCGAATTTTCTATAGGTGGAATTTCAACATCCGTACGTTCCTTTGCTATATGATCGCTACAATAGCCATTCTCCAACGATGTTAACTTTCCACGAATGTCACAGTGAATTACTTCTTTTTCGCCATCGTAGCTCTTGGAGTAATTCCAACAAGATCCCATTCCTCGCCCACCACACTCAGCGGTATTGTCTGGTATGAATTTTCCGCAACCATCCTCTGCGCGCACCTCTCCTCCAATATTACAATATACTATATCCTCTCCACTAATTGGATTTCCATTATCACTGCGCGTATTTGAGTATTCCTTACAGGAATAGCACCGATTTGGGAAATAATACTGGGTATCATGTAAGTTCTTATTGTAATTAAGAGGCTGACTACTTGAAATAGGATTTTCCAAAACACGCGTCTTTTTGCAAGCCTCGCAAACCTCAATATTCTCCACAGTATCTGTGACCCAAATATGAGTGCAGAATATTTGCGATACCGCTTCTGGTTCGACTATCCCAAGGGATGTTCTAATCTGTTCTATTTCTTCTTTCATTGTGCAGGTTGGGATTTGTTCTGCATATGTGAAAGTAGACTCTTTTTTATAACGAGTAATTTTATGAACTTTACAGGATTTGAGCGCATCTATCGAAATCCCCGCCCAACTATGGTAGCTACTTTCGAGTTCGCTATCATCGCGCCAGTCTCGGCCCATCCCCTCACATTTTGTGCAAGGTTTTCCTAAGTTTTTGTAAGAGTTATCATCGTTACATCGGGGGCAGTTTACAAAATATGGCATTTTAACCTACGCTGTTGATAAAATTTCGCCGTTAGTGAAGTTGTTTTTGAAAACAACTCTATTATTGTCTGTATAAACGAAGCCATTATTCTCCATCCAAACTAGAAGATCGCTTGGTATGTTGTGTTCGCGGCAGAAAACCAAAAATTTTCGCTTATCGATAAATCTCTCCCCAGTTTCTTCGTCAAAAGCAGACATCTCAATTAGAGGATCAATCCCTTTTCCCGAAAGAATTTTAACTTTGAAGGGGTTAATCAAGGTAATAATGCAGAAAGCAAGAATTGCGTTTCCAACGTAGGTATTTGGAAAAATATCTGCGGTTACTATTCCGATTGATGTGGCAAACCGATTAACCATGTCTTGCAAACTAGTGCGCCGCATTGAGGCTAGTACTCGAAGATTGAAGTCTCCGTTTGATGTCGGTGCAACAGGTGAAACTTCATTAAAAATGATTGCGTCCCCATCCCATTCTAACATGATTTCCTGAAATATTGAGCTATCACCCATAATTAATTATCTCCTTAAGAGGTTTTCCAAAACCTACAATACACATTTGATTAATGGAATCTGGTTCACCACATTTTGATGCAAGATAAATCCCTTTAACCAATTTGTGTTTTGAACAGCAATATATAGTCGAATTAAAACTCTTCAAAATCATATTAAATTTTCGCATAAACTCAAGTATTATATTTTCATCTTCTAAGCTAGTTTGTTCATTCTTTGTATCATCAATAAAATTAATAGATTTAATATGAGTCCATAACATCATGAATTTAGAAACTTGCTCATGGTCAGCTAAAACACACGCAATTAAAAAATCAGATTCCCAGAAAGGGAATATATGTTTAAGCGCCAAATTTATGGCACGGTTCTTGTTATTTGTTGGTCTATTTTTCAAAATAGAACCAGCCAATGATACCTGTTTGAAAATATCAGCGTAAAGCCTTGTGTTTATATACAAGCGCATTTGCTTTTCATTATTCAAAGCACCACAATACTCTAGTATTTTATCGACTATACTTTCATCACGCTCAACATGAGATAGAGATGATACAAATAATGAATCCCTCAATTTTGAATTTGAAAATTCATCAAAATAGGAATCAATTTTTGGCAATATTTTTGATTCGTATATTCGTATTTTTTTGGACTTACGTGCATTGATTGCTTTTTGAACGATAGGATTATTCAAATAATCAGTCAAATGATTATCAATACAAGGATCAAAGGGAGGCAAAGGAACTGAGTCCCGTTTCCTTCTTTTATGGCCAATATCATAGTTTTCCAACATTTTCGAAATCCTTTTCCAATATGTTACTAGCGCTTTCCAACATGTTTTTCAATAGTTTTCCATGTTTTT
>JABSRY010000026.1 GCA_013214985.1 Hyphomicrobiales bacterium | reverse complement strand
AATAATGAGTACGATAGGAATGAGAAATAATAGCCAATCCGCACTAAATAAATGAATTGCTTTAGCCCCTAATGATGCAGCTATTATTGTTACAAGTAGAATAGGCCAAAGCCTTCTATAGTCTAATAATTTAGTGTTTTTTACAAAATATATAGTGGCTGACAATGAAGCAAAAAGAAGCTGGAATTTTGATGTCCCTAAAGCTTGTAGTGGAGGAAGGCCAATCCACATTAAAATTGGCAGTGTTATTAATCCACCACCACCTCCTATAGCATCTACGATTCCAATAATTATAGCTAATATAAATAGCATTGACAAAAGTTCAGTAGATATTTCAATCACGTGTGGCACACCCATGTAATATTAAGCAGATGGTATTCCAATATAAGTCAGAGCTTTTTGTTCTAGCTTAGATAATGAGGGATTCCACGTATCAACGATGAGCACTAACCTAGTAGAGTCACTTTTGTTCCAAACTTCATGTTCGAAAGAGTCATCAAACACTAAGCACTTTCCTTCTTCCCAAATACGTGTTTCTTCAGCTACACGCATACTTGCCTTTTGTGGAGTAGTGATCCCCAGATGACATCTCAATTTAAAATTATGGGGACCACAATGTGGTTGGATATGGATCCCAGATCCCATCATTGAAAAATAGACTCGGCCAACAATATTTGTGCCAGGAATGCTTTCAATTATTCTTGTAGTTATAGGGCATTGTTTACAGTTATCTTCAAATTTCTTACCATTTTTATATAGAAAAAAAGTGTTCCATGTTGATCTTTTTGCTAATTCATCATTTTGAGGATGTGGATTGAATAATGCTAACGTTTCTATGTTCGATGCTTCTTGAGCTATATCTTGAAAAGCTTCTTCTAATTTTCTTACCCAATCATAAGAAGTAGGCTGATGCCATGGTTTTGCATCAGAGTCTGAATAGTAGTATTCAGGAAATTGGACAGGATCTTTACTAGTTCTGGGACCTCTTTTACCTAGTAAAATCATATCCTTAATTTTTGATAAGGACTTAATATCAATGTTATTATTACGAGACCAGGTCATTAAATTTTCATATGATTTCATTTATTTATCCTAATTAATATTGGGGTTCTACCAGATAACTAATTGGTTTATGTCTTACCTCATTGTCTCAATTTTTAATTGTGATAATGATCACTGTTATTAAAACGCTATTCATACTCCTACAACTATAGACTAAAATGTGTTTTTTGGAACACAATTAAATAAAATCCAAATACATGCCTATATTATCGCAACTCTTCAAGCAATCATCAATGAGTACAAACAAAGTCAAATCAAAAGACTACTGCCTTTTAATATTTATCACTATTAAAAAAATTGTAGTCTATCTAATTTGCTTTATGGCTTCTTTTATTCTACAGACTGCTTCTTCAATTTTGTTTAATGGGTGGGCAAAACTCATACGAATGTACCCATTGAGACCAAAAACTGAGCCTGGAACTGAATTCACATAAGCGTGTTGCAATAGCCAAGAAGAAACATCTTGATCATTTTTGATGACTCCAAACACAGTATTAACTCCAATTAGTGCATCACACTTAATAAACGCGAATATGCCACCAGATACAGGTGAACATTTAAAAAAAATGGTTTCATTTAAGCCGTTGATTAGAAACTCCATATTTTTGATATATATATTCTTGTCACTCAGCGTTAACGGTTCTATTGCTAAAGCTTCACTTGCGGCTATTTGAGATAATAAATTAGGATTGGCAGTCAATTGGTCTTGGATTTTTGTCATAGTTGAAATAAGTTCTGCTGGCCCAGCCGCAAAACCCAGTCTCCAGCCTGGCATTGAGTAAGATTTTGAAAGGCTATTAATTGTAAGCGTACGGCTTTTTAACTCGGGTACAGCTCTGATAAATGGGACATGACTTTTATTAGAATCCCAAACCATATCTCCATACACCTCATCCGATAAAATTAATACATTCGGCCAATCTAATAAAATTTTACCAATTTTTTTGAGCTCTTTTAAGCTATAAACATTGCCAGCAGGGTTTCCTGGGGTATTAAGAAGTAGCCATTTTGTTTTCGACGTTAGTAATTTTTTAAAATGTTCTATATCTAGTGTAAAATAATCTGTAGAATTACAGTATATAGCTTTGCCATCGGCAAATTCGACCATATCAGAAAAAGAAGGCCAGTATGGTACTGGTATAATTACTTCATCTTCTGGGTCTATCGTCGCTAAAAATGCTTGACTAATTGCCTGTTTCGCCCCAGTACAGGCCATCACTTCTTGAGTAGAAAACTCTAGCCCCCACCTCTTCTTATATAAATGAATAATAGAACGTCTAAGTTCATCGGTACCAGGCGTGGCGGTGTATCTCAACATCCCTTTATCAAGGCGTTCCTTAATAACAGGTATGATAGACAACGGAGGTGCATGTAATGGCTCACCAGAAGCAAGGTTGATTACGTCAACACCTTTTTTCTGTAGCTCAGTCGATTGCTTGGTTTGAAATATCGTTGGAGAAGGTCTTAGCCGAATAGCGCGTTTTGATAGATACTTTGAGTCAAAATATTGCATTTGTTTTTACCATACTTAAATTTAATTGCTAAGGAATCTACAAATCAATTAGAGCTTATAATTTAATGTTGAAGTAACCAAATCTCTAGTATTGCTAGAGTCCATAACGTATTTGCTACAGCGGAATTCGGACCTTTTGCTAGATCATTAAAAAGGCCTTCGATAGCATCAGATCTGAATAAATCTCTTTCTTTGAATATTTGAGAAGTTAATAAACTGTAAATGTAATCGAATAATTTTTGGCCTGGTTGTATCATTGTAGCTACAGGTAGTGTAAATGGCTGTTTAGAGCGATTTAGTATAGAATTTGGTACTAGCCCTCGGCTAGCTTCGTAAACAACCCTTTTAACATCTGAGTTCTGTATTTTCCATCCATCGGGTATACTTTTGGCGAAACTAGTGATCGAGGGCTGACAAAACGGCATCCTAACTTCTACGCCATGCGCCATACTCAAATGATCTACTCTCCTCAATATGTAATATGGAAACCTTTCGAATAAATCAAACTGGAGTAGATTATCTAAACGATTTTCCATTTTGAGAGAGTTGATATTGGTTGAAATTTCGTAATACTTTTGATTTTTTTCACAAATATGAGTATTAAATTCACTGGTATATATTTTATTTCGAATATATTTAGGGATTGCGGCTAGTGTATCTAGGTATAGATCAGCCCATTCGGATTGTTTGTTACAGTAAGCCTTTGCAAACCTATTATAACCACCAAATTGTTCATCAGCTCCTTCTCCTGTAAGAGCAACTTTAAAACCATTTTTAGCCACTTCTTGGAATAGTAAGTAGGTACTTAAGGAATGAGGTGCTGAATTTGGTTGTCCAAGATGCTTAACCATATCAGGTAGAATATCAGGAAATATATTTGGATCAGCCTCTACTACTTCTAAATTTAATCCGTACTTTTTAGCGTGCTCCGTAGCAAACTTTCTTTCATCTTGAGGCCAGTTCCCTTTATATGCTAAATGAAAAGCAGAAAGTGGTTCTGAACGTCGTGCCGCTAGAGCCGAAATGAGACTAGAGTCAAGCCCTCCTGAAACCACTACACATGTAGGAGCGTCAGTTTGAAGCATCCGCTGAACTTCTATGTCAAGTAAGTTTTTTAAAGTTTTTCCCGCAGCTTTAAATGTAAGAGAGGGTGTAGGCAGCTCTTCTAATGCAACATTAAAGGGTCGAGAATTAGATTTTTCTCCAAATGAAATTGTTTTTATCGTCCCAGGCTCTAGAACTTGAACATTTTTAAAAATGGTGCGTTCTCCAACTATTGCGCGCATAGAAAAATAAAGATCAATTGCTCTACTATCAATATCTCCGAAATCAGAATCGAGGATTTTTAACCCGTCTAACTCAGATGAAAAACTGAACTGACCGTTTTTTTCTATGTAATATACTGATTTCATACTTAATTGATCGCATGCTAGAAACAACTTTGGTGTAGATCGATTGTCAATAAGTGCTATAGAAAACATGCCCTCTATCTGAGAAACGAAATCTTCTCCATATTCAGTGTACATCGCTGGGATGATAGCTCCATCACAGTTGCTTTTAAATTTGTATCCTAATTTATGTAATTTTTCCCTTAGTTTTAGATGATTATAAATTTCACCATTAAATACAGCATATATACGATCATCCATAGTATACGGTTGTCCACCCCCAGAAATATCTTGTATGGATAAACGATTGATACCTAAAGACCAGTTTGGTTTTATTATTATCGACTGTTCATCTGGACCACCGTGATTTTGGTTAACACTACAAAATGCCATCTTAGTGAGACTCGCATTGTGTAATCCAAAAGTTCCAAATATTCTACACATTTAAATTTCCTTATCTGTTCGAGGTGTACAGTTCATACCTTGAATTGCCGTAGGTAAATATCTATCCATAAACTCCTTTACAATAGATACTTGATGAAGCATTTTTATTGCATCTTCAGAACTTGTGATTAGACCATGAGAGTTTAAAACTGAATTTCCTATTTTCAGATTAATGGGAGCCAACATTTTCACGAACATTGGCACATCATAGAACCTAATAAACCCTCCTGATGCAGTTGGGTTATCAGTGTGACAATCCAAAGGTATTGATAATGATAATCTGATGGCACATAACATTGGAAGAGATAAGTCTCGAACAGGATTAAAGCTATTTGCTCCAAGTGTTTCTAATAATTTTGCTGATGCTGGATTTCCATGACCACAGTGAGCCGAAATTTTTAAGTGAGTTTCCTTTGGAATATCTCCACTTTTTTTAAGCTCATTCAATACCCATAATAACCCTTCATCATATATTACAAATCCTCTAACTCCAACCTCCAGTGCTCGATAAACATCTTCAGTTGCTCTGACTAACTGTTCTTGACCGCGAAGGCGATAGCCCATCATTTTTCCCTCTGGTGTTTTAACACTGGAGCTTGTATCGTAAGGTGCTCTAGGACCTATGGACATAAGGAGCTGACAATTATAGGATTTACTTATTTCTACATACCTCGATATTTCTTTATTACAATGTCTAAAGATTCCTAAGGTTTCTGTTACTCGGTTAATTACTAGGTCTTGGTTGCTAGCTTCTGTTAGTAGACGTTCTAAAGTATCTGCTGAGTTTATAGTTGGTATTTCAAACTGATAGTTAGATCCGTCAGGGAAAGTTTTATTAGAACTTGGCATCGAATCAGAATCTCCACGAGGAAGGCCTAGTTTAGATAATAGATTCCTAGTGCTGTTAAAAAAATGGTCATGGTGGGGATTTCGATCTGTTTCATCACTCATTCTGATATCCTTATATTATTCTCCAAAACAATTCCTCGAACCTGAGTTATGGTTTTTCAAATTCGGTAGGATCACTACATTAGTCATAAAATGATCTTATATTTTATATTGACTGGATTAGAAAGAACACTTCTAGCAAGTAATATTTCTATATAAGTAGTCTAATGACAAGCTGTTGTAATTCTTTTATTTTTCCAAATAATCAGAGAGAAAAAGTAAGCATAAAGTATAAAGTATAAGAATAACTATATATATTTTGAAATGTCAAGTGTAGAGTGAAATTAAGAGCTCTGAAGAAATCTGGTCGTTACCGCTCCATAACCCCTTTTTATTTCTATCCTATGACTTTGAAGCTAATACTCTATATACAGAAGCACGACCAATTTTAAGGGTTCGAGCGATTTCTGTAGCCCCTACCCCGCTCGATTTTAATTTTAAAATTTCTTTTTTTTGAATCATCACAGTTGGTTTTCAACCTTTATATTTTTCTTCAGATTTTGCCTTGGCAATTCCTTCGCGCTGGCGTTCTAACATCATTACACGTTCAAACTGTGCCATTGCCCCAAACATATACGACCATCAAAGATTATGTCAGAACACATCATCAGCGCCATAAGGAAGTATTTGTGCCTCTTAGTCATGCCCCAGGTCATGGACCACGGCGTTTTCATTAACGTATATTAACCTTTGATATAGATATTTTTCTTATAAAAGATTGACAATTTTTCAGTTAGCCATAGATTTTATTGATTAAAGCCTGATTTCAGTAATCAAAGGGGTGTTTATGCTAGATGTTACCGGTCTGCTTGAGCAATTTACAGATCCAAGGGAAGATAATAAGGTTACTTACCCTCTTTTGTCATTGCTTTTTATGTCTATCTGTGGCGTTTGTTCAGGCGCAGAAACTTGGGGGCAGATCGTGACCTGGGCGGAAACCCATCAATCTTGGTTGCATAGATATGTTGATATGTCACAGGGTATACCTAGCTATAGTACAATTCGTCGACTTTTTATACTGGTTAAGCCTGATGATTTTCAGGGGCTGCTACAAGACATTATAGATAGTCTTCATCCTAACAAAAAGCCAGAAGATCATGTTGCCATTGACGGAAAGGCACTGCGGGGCAGTCGTTGTCATATTAAGAAAGTCAAGGCGATGCAGATAGTCACCGCGCTTAGTATCGAAAACCGTTTCAGCCTTGCTGCGGTAAAAACAAACAGTAAATCCAATGAGATCACCTCTATTCCTGTACTGCTTGCTTTGTTGGAATTGGAAGGCGCTACTGTCTCTGTTGATGCTATTGGCTGTAATGACACCGTGATTAACGCTATCCTAGCGCAGGGCGCGCATTACATGATTGGCCTAAATAAAAATCAGCCTACATTGTATGAAGCCGTCGTCGCCTATGCCAATGAGAAAGGCACCCATCTCAAACATCTTGTTTCGGATGGTTTTGACAAAGGACATGGCCGATGTGTTCGGCGGCGTTATTTTGCCTTTTCCTTACCAGAAAATCTCTGTGCCAGTCGCATGACAAGTATTAAAACCTGTATTGCAGTTGAACGTATATCTTCTTCAAAGCACAGCAATACGGTTACGTCACACGGGCATTACTATATTACTGACCACAATGCAGATCACCCTAAGCTAGCAAGCTATATCCGGCAGCACTGGGAAATAGAAAGCCATCACTGGTTGTTAGATGTTCATCTGAATGACGATAACGATAAGAAATATGAAGCAAATTCGGCAGAGAATTTTGCGCGTATGCGGCGATTTCTGCTAGATTTGGTGAAATCAAAGAAATGGCCCGGGAAAAAGGAGCATTAAGACCAAGTTAAAGAGAATTAGCTGGGATCCCGATGTTCTCGTTGATCTTATCTTTCGTTAAAAATGTTATTTAGGCTTATAATAGAGTAAATAGGCAGAGCCGAGGTGTCTTACTGTCTAAAAACAGGGGCATTGTTTGTTTTGGCGGCAGAATTATGCTTATGAAGAATATTCCATAGAATTAGCGCAAAATATAGGCAATATTACACCAGAATAAAGTGAATCATTAAAGGTTAATATACGTTAATGAAAACCCCGTGGTTCCTCATCAGAAAAAACATTACTCATTTTCAATACCCTCAAGTAAACTTGAAATAGTAATATTTAACGCTTTGGAAATAGAAAATAAAGTTGTCAAAGTGGGGTTTCTGTCACCTCTTTCTAAAGAGCTAATGTATGTACGATGTAGACCAGAAATTTCCGCAAAAGATTCCTGCGATAACTCACGGTTTTTTCTTAGCTTTTGAAGCTTTTTACCAAACAAATTTACAATTTTCATATTTGAAATAGTATTACGATGAATTCTATATATCTACAGACTAAGAGTAACAAATATAGTTATTGTTGAATTAATTGTTATTTTTTGAAAGTAATAATGGTCGGTATTTTTTTAAATTTTGACTGGTTGAGATTTTGTTCACCAGCAGTCAACCCCCTTTGTTAGAGTATAATACCATGACGTTTAAAGCACACCCTAAAATTCGCACCGCCATGCTTTATTAGTCTCAATAAAATTAAGGGTTTATGGGGCTTGTTTTGAAGCGACCCTAAAATGCATAAATATCAACTAACTTTACCAAATAAATTTCTGTCATACAAATTGATATTTTGAGTATACTCAAAATGATCTTTTTGAATGAACAATATTTTCTTGATTAATGCGTTTATTTTGGGTTGGTTATTATTTAATGAACAGTTTTGCACCATGGCACACCCATAATAAACAAAAAGACGGTATTTTTTGCCATTGAATTAATGAATGTTCCTACCTGGTTAACCTCTCTTTTTATCAGGGCTAACGCATGAGAATAAAAATATAGGATTCACATGTTGATACCAACGGGTTAATCTTCCCTAAAAAGGGAGATTATAGAGTGTTTGAAGAATTATTAACGTGTTTTGGTAAGATCGAAGATCCACGCGAGGCAGCTAAGACTGAGCATTTGTTACAAGATATTCTAGCGATTGCAGTTTGTGCTGTTCTTGCTGGAGCTGAAAGTTTTGATGATATTGCCCTTTATGGCAGATATAAGCTTGATTGGCTTTCTCAGTTTTTAGCATTAGCCAATGGTATTCCGTCTTATGACACCTTTCGCCGTGTATTCATGTTGATTGATGCAAGTGCCTTTGAAACATGTTTTTTGAGCTGGACAAGATCTGTCTTCAAAGGCCCAAAAAATGATAATATCAGCCATATAGCGATAGATGGGAAAACCATGCGGCGCTCTTTTGACCGCCGCAAAGAACAATCTCCTCTGCATGTGGTTAGTGCTTTTTCTACTGGCAGCGGATTGACTTTGGCACAACGCGTAATCCCAGCAAAATCAGGAGAAGCAAGTGTTCTTCCTGAACTTTTAAAAGGACTTGATTTGAATGGCTGTCTCATCAGTTTGGATGCCTTACACTGCCAAAAAACAACAGCAGAAGCTATTCGTTCCGAAGGTGCTGATTATCTGATCGCATTGAAAGGAAATCAGAAAACAATACACAGGGAGGTAGTAAAATATTTTGATGCCAATGTTTTTAAGCAGAGCGCAAAATTAAAAGCCATTTACGATGCATTCGACGAGACACATGGTCGTTCGGTGCGCCGTCGTGTTTTTGTCTGTGCTGACTTGGCAGCTTTTAAAGCCTTGAATAACTGGCCTGATGTTAATCAGGTTTTTGCAGTTGAAACCATTTCATCGGTTAACAACCCCCACGGCGGAAAACCAAGAAAAATATCGGCCGATATACGCTACTTCATCACCAGCTCTACCATTGATGCTCTAACAATAAGTGCCGCAATTCGTAATCACTGGGCTATAGAAAACAGTCTCCATTGGGTCCTTGATGTTGGTTTTCGTGAAGATGATTGTCGAGTACGCGATCGCAATGCTGCAGCCAACCTCAGCGTGTTGAGGAAGATTGCAATTAATTTGGTGAAATCAGATAAATCACAAAAAGGGAGCATTAAAGGCAGACGAAAAGCCGCAGCTTGGAATAATGATTATATGCAGAATTTAATTGGACTTTAATCTCATGCGTTAGCCCTGGCTTTAAGCGGGGTTTTTTTGTGGAGAAAACAGAATGCAAAAATATCTACAAATTGCAATGAATGAACAAGGTACCAAAGAAATTAAAGGCCAGAAGGACAACCCAAAAATTGTGCGATATTTGCCGATATGGGGCATGAATGGGTAAAAGATGATGAAACTCCGTGGTGTGCTGCGTTTGCTGGCTCATGCCTCGAAAAAGGGAGTTTAACAAACAATCGTGCTTTAAACGCTCGATCGTATTTAAAATGGGGCGTAAAAATATCACACCTGTTGTTGGTTGTGTTGTTATTTTTAAACGTGGCAAATCATCATGACAATGGCGTGTCGCTTTTTATATGGGGGAGAGTAGAACCCTCATTAAAGTATTGGGCGGGAACCAAGGCAATAGTGTTAAAATTAGCCGTTATAAGAAATCTGATTTATTGGGCTACCGTTTACCGAAAACCAAACTTAACTGCAAAACTAATATTGCCTCATTGGATGGTGTTGGTGGTGTGGTTGCTACTCAATTTGACGGTCAAGGGTGGTGATATTGCAGATCAAGTTGGTGGCATATTTAATTCTATTACTTAGCCCATGGTTGCGATCATCGGCATTATTGCAGTGTTTGGCTTTATTATTATGGAGCGGAACAAAAAGGTGAATGAGCATGGCTTATAGCATTTTTATTAGGTTATGGGGCATAAGCCGATGAAAAGCATAAAACTGAATATGAATTGTGCAAGGCTAATAATGCGGCTTTGATTGCTCTGAACACAACCTAAACTGTCTAATTATATAAATAACATTAAAACATTATATAAATTGATTTGATAGTTAATTGATGGCTGAATTTGTATGGTTTAGATGCAGCCTGGGCGACTTATCTAAAAACACTATCAAAATTAGATGCTATATTGGTAAATTGCAAGGAAATTTGAAACATATGGGTTATAAAAATAAAATCAAGTTTATAAAACAAACACAAGATTTGCATAAATTGGTTTTTAAATTTTAATTTAATGGAGGAAGTTAAAATGAATAAACATAATAGTATTGGGACCGCAGAACAGCTGAAAGATCCCAATTATACACCAGCATTAGTAAAGGCCATTCCACTTGGGATACAACATGTATTAGCAATGTTTGTCTCTAACGTAACGCCCACAATAATCATTGCGGGGGCAGCTGGTTTTGGGTTTGGCTCCAATTCACCTGATTTTCCAGAATTGTTATATTTAATTCAAATGTCAATGCTATTTGCCGGGATAGCAACCCTCATGCAAACTATTGGGATGGGGCCAATTGGTGCTAAACTGCCGATCGTTCAGGGAACAAGTTTTGCATTTTTACCGATAATGGTACCATTAGTGGCTGGTAAAGGGGTCGATGGGCTTGCCGCCTTATTTACTGGGGTAATTATTGGTGGTATTTTTCATGCAATATTAGGCTCGTTTATTGGAAAAATTCGCTTTGCTTTACCACCTTTAGTTACTGGATTAGTAGTAACGATGATCGGCTTAGCTTTAGTTAAGGTCGGCATCCAATATGCTGCAGGGGGTATACCTGCAAAATTATCTGGAGCAGCAGAATATGGTAGTTTGTTGAATTGGTCCGTGGCTTTAGTAGTAATTATTTCTACTTTAGGTTTGAAATTTTTCACCCGTGGCATGTTGTCTGTATCGGCTGTGTTTATGGGCATAATTATTGGCTATATTTATGCACTTGCTGTTGGCATTTTGTCTTTTGAAGCCATTAATAATAGTTGGTCAAGTGCATCTAGCTTTGCTGTTCCTATGCCGTTTAAATATGGTTTTGAAATTAGCTTTGCAGCGGTTATTGGGTTTTGTTTAATGGCATTTGTATCTGCTGTAGAAACCGTTGGCGACGTTTCTGGAATTACAAAAGGCGGAGCAGGACGCGAAGCAACCGATAAAGAAATTCAGGGTGCTACATATGCAGATGGTTTTGGCACTGCGCTTGCTGGTATATTTGGTGGTTTACCAAACACATCGTTTAGCCAAAATGTCGGGCTAATTGCAATGACTGGGGTTATGAGTAGACACGTAGTAACTATAGGCGCAATATTCTTAATTGCTTGTGGGTTAGTGCCAAAGATTGGTGCTATCATCAGAACCATACCTATTGAAGTTTTGGGCGGCGGTGTGATTGTTATGTTTGGTATGGTGGTTGCCGCAGGTGTATCAATTTTATCTGACGTTAATTGGAATCGCCGCAATATGGTTATATTTGCATTATCGGTCTCAATTGGTCTTGGGTTGCAGTTAGAACCAACTGCGGTGCAATATCTACCAGAAACACTGAAAGTACTTATGGTATCAGGGCTATTACCCGCAGCATTTTTAGCTATTATTTTGAATCAAATATTGCCGGAACATATTGGTGATGACGAGGCAAAATAAAATATAAAGGGTCACTCATCGACGTTACTCTGGTTTAAAGGTGATCTGACTTACTTCTGCATAGGCGATGGCAACATCTTCTATGCAGTAATTCAGACTTTAAAACTAATATTAGACAGTTAAACATAGCAAGTCGGGTCATTCCTAACCGGCTTTTTTTGTGCTCTGATTTCCAACAACACATTAACATATCCGTTAATTCGACAACGCATATGCTCTAGCAAAATATATGATACCTACAGGTTTATAGAATATATTATGAATTTGTCGAATATGCATTAAATTTATTCGGAAATAATGGCATCGACTTCAATTTCCACCAACCATTCTGGATTAACAAACCTGGTAACCGCCATAATTGTATCAACTGGCCTAACGTCTTTACAAAACTCTTTTCTGGCCTCTATTGCCTGTTTCCAATTATCAATATCTGTCAAAATCACCCTTGTTCTTATAATATCATCTAACCCAGAACCCGCCTGTTCAAGTGCCAGTTTGATTATTTTGAAACACTGAGTTGTTTGAGCAAAAACATCACCTATGCCGACGGTATTTCCGTCTTCATCTACTGGTGCAGTACCGCCAGCAGCAATATATGGGCCAACCCTAACAGCCCGACTAAATCCAACAATTTTTTCCATCGGGTTGCCATTTGATATAAGTTCTCGATCAAAATTCATTATATTCTCCAATATGTCAAAACACTAGGATATCATACGAACTTATTTCCAAAACTCAATCGGGATTTGAGTTGCACAAATTTTGTTCTTTAATTGCTCACTGATAGTGAGATGTGCATATAGTTGCATTGCACCCTTTGACACAATTTGACTAACTAGGTAACATTCAATTCCACATATGTGGTCTTAAAAATTATCGTGATAAACATAAAACACCTTACCTGTTTGTTGTTATTTTCGACCTACATTTATGAGTAAAATTTCATTCGTAAAAAGGTAGACAATTCGCTCATAAGTCATTGAAATTTCGTTGGCTGGTAGACATTTTTTAACCCCCAATTTCATTGTAATAATTAACAACTTAATGTGACTTTTAATCAGTCGGTCGATGGTTCGAACCCATCGGGGTTCACCAAATTAAACCCTTGTTTTTACGAGGGGGTTTTTGTGTCTGCTGTTTGGGTTGGTTTGAATTGTAGACACTTTTCAGAAGTGAGTTTTACAGTAAGCGCTTCACCAATCACACGGAATTTGAGGTTGCAATATAGTTCCACGGCAGTAATTGTTTAATTTGGCTTTGTTTGTGGCCATTGACTATAGCTTGAAGGGTTGCTGTAATATAGGCATGCGGTTCAAT
>JABSRY010000259.1 GCA_013214985.1 Hyphomicrobiales bacterium | reverse complement strand
CAGTGGTGGGGGAAGTTTTCGGAAAACTCGCACATATCTTAATGAGATTAGTGACGAAGGGCTTGCGGATGGTTTTGAGCTTGATGTGTTTTATGTTGCTGAGAGGCTTGGAATTCAAAGCCTTGTGACGTTTTATAGTGAGCTGCAAGAAGATATTATTTATAATTATTTTAAAGCTATGTATTTTGATAGATCTATACCGATGTTTTGGAAAAAAACTAACCCGACACCATTTGCGAATAAAAGCATGCAGGCCGATTTGGAGTTTATTCGGTTTGGGTGGAGTGCGCCGTTTTACCCGCAGGGGGAATATGTGCAAAAAAGCCGTGCTTATGTTTCGAGCCGTGGCCGCTGTGTTTATGGTCACCCGACCGAAAAACCTGTCGAGCTAATGCGCAAGCTCGTTATTAACGCCTCTAGGCCCGATTTTGTGGTGCTTGACCCATTTATGGGCAGTGGCACAACGGGCGAGGCGTGCATGCGCGAGGGGCGCAAGTTTATAGGCATTGAGCATAATAAAGATTATTTTGACATGGCCGTTAAGCGGATTAGTGCTGTTTACGCAGAACTAGAATGTGAGGCGGTGTGATGTTAGTTGTTTTTCTAGGTGGTTTCGTGTTTTGGGTAATAAGCCCCTTTTGCTGCCATATCTATTGGTATGCTTTGAATAACATCCATCTTTTTATTAAAAGGTGCATCTTGCCATTTAGAAAAATATTCGTCTGCAAGCAGTGGAGGGTGAAATCCTTGAGGTTTATCTCTCATGTTTTCAAGGTCATTATCCCAAATGTAATTTGGAGCTTCCAAAGTAGTGTTAAATTGCTTTTCATTCCAGAATTGATTAGTTGGAAGTGGCGAATTGTCACCAGAAAGCAAACAGCCTTTAAAGCTTATGTTTTTTACATGGTAAAAAGTAGTTTTGTAAAAATTACACATCATAAATACAACACCAATAAGGTTACAATTCGTAAAAGTAATATTATTAAAGTTAATGTTTTTAAATACGGCAACAAAACTTCCATTACCTACAATAATATTAAATCCACTAATTTTGAAATTAGTGGGGTGGCGTATCGTGTCGTTTTTTGCAATAAGTTCAAGAAGCTCTGCGATTGTGTGAAGTATCTCAACTACAAAATATTGTTGAAGCACTTTATTTGTATCCAAGGAAAACGATGCGCCAATTCTCGAAAGAGCGTGCAAGGTAGGCTCTATAAACTTTATTGGAGAATTTATTGCCAATGTTTTGAGAAAATACAACCCATTTCGCCACTCATCACCATCGTTTTCAACTTTCATCAAATTTACGTAATTAAAAAAGTTTGCTTGAAGATTGTTTTCTTCAATTTTTTCATTTTGCACTCGCAGTTGTTCAGCTTGTATTACCATAGCTTCTGCTTGTTTTTCGTAAGCAATGGCATGCCTTTCTTGTTGATCTGCTTGACGTTCCTGAGCTCTAGCTTGTCTATTTTGTTCAGTAACCTGTTTTTTTGCCCAATGAGCCTGCCTGAAATATGCAAATGCCGCACAACTTATCGCGATAAAAGTTGCCCAGCCAAGATAATCAAGACTAAACATTTGTTCAGTAAAGTCGGATATGAGCTTGGCAAATATTTCTGCAGTTTCTTTTTCAGAGTTTACGAGTTTTTCAATGGACTGTTGTTCGGCTTTTATGACGTTAATAACCGTAGTGGTTTGTTCTTCTGTCAAAACAATTACCCCCGAAATATTGATTTTAAATATGTGAATGACAATGCGCGATTCTCTTTGGATTATCAAGGGGAGGGTGTGGGGTGAAAATATCAATCTTGACAAATATGGTGAATGGGTGCAGAATCTTGGGGCTTCGTGGAAATTGCGAAGTCGGGTTTAGTCGCTCGTTTATTATAAGGCGTTCAGCACGCTACATTTGTCGCGTGTTTTTTTACTCACCTGACAAGGTGTGTTTATGGCTGGGCGTTAACTTGGCACTTCGGTGCGCAGTTTACCTTATAAGACTGTCGACTAACTCGTTAACGTCTGGTCACCCATTTTTTAGTCGAAATGCGATCAGGCTTCATTATAAGGAGTTTTTTATGAGCGCTATAGCTACGCCTGTTTTTCCACCACCTGATTTAGAAGATATAATTTCTGATGTTCATTTGCATACTTTGCTTGTGAGTGACCAGTTGAACATTTTTGAGTTTTTAATTGAGCGTGATATTCAGCTAAAAAATGACTGTTATTCGCGTGCATTAACTTGCCAATTATCCAACATATTAGAAGAATTTAAGCATCTTAAGGTCAATGTTTTTGCCCTAGCAGATTTGCGAGGTGAGGTGTGAGCTTATTTTATCATCCAATCACTATAAACTGTTTTTGGTGTTTTTGGGAACTTCATGGATTCCCACTCCCGTTTGTATTTTGTAGAATTAAGCTTTTCATATTTGATATCTTGTTTATTGGCATCCATAATACAACTTTTATCATCGCACCAAATAAAGATTTTGTTGCGCGAATTGGCATTGTTAGTAATTTGACCTTTATAGCTACCGTTAACATTCTCAAGTGTTATATAATTAACCAAGCAGGAATGAAAATTCAAACCGATTGTGTCTATAAATATAGTGTTGCTGAGGTTGGACTGGTAGAATTCAATTCGTTTCAAGTTGCATTGTTCAAACGTAAAGTAACCAAAATCTTTTTGACTGAAGGTTTTCCACCTTGTGGTGGATTTGATGTTAGGGTTTCGAATAGAAATATTAAACCCTTGAACGACCAACTTGTTTTTCTTCGGTGGAAAGCTTTTATAATATTTATAGCAGCAATCATTGTTGTTGATTTCAACTATAGTTTCGAGAATTTTAAACACGAATTCAGAATTATCGTAGTCGGTTTGACTAAATTCAATTGGTTGATTCTTGTGGTCATATTTCTTGCTTTCTTCGTCAGAAAGATTAAGAGGATTGGGATTAGCATCAAGCGGGTTTATTGTAATAAGTTTACTGATTTCTCGGCCTGCAATTATGAGAATGTTTTGTGCAGTGAAATAAAACTTATCTGGATACGTGGTTGCAATGTTTTTAATAGACGTGAGGGCAGCATATTTGCTTATAACGTTTGTTTTCTCATCGAGCTGATATATAGCTTTTTCGAAGTCTTTTTGAGTGTTTCTTACTATTTCAGAGGTGTGAGTTTTTTCTGTCGTCTTAGCTTGGTTATCTGCTGCTTTGGTACGTATGTAGAGCAAAACAATACCAATAAAACCACCCAAAGGAATTATAATAGCGTTCAAAATAGACGGAATATATTCCTTACTGTCTTTGAACAGATAGATATAAATATTGGATGTGGATTTGAAATCGCTGAACACAAATATTGTCAGAACAATTGCCAATGCAAAGCATATCAAGATGATTTTAAAAGCGTACCATGCGCCCTTACTATCTTTTCTACCAAACATAACTTCCCCCGAAATAAATTAATAAATTATGCGAACGACAATGGGCGATTCTCTCTTTGCTTACAAGGGGAGGTTGCGGGATGATTTGGCCATGACGTAGATTTTAGGGCTTATTGAGGGCTTTTACTCAACGGATTTTAATAGTTTTGCGTGTTTTTCATGTGCTGTTTTTTCAGCATGGGTTTTTGTTGCCTAAATTTGGGCGAATATTGGAGGTTTTTATGGGTGAATTTGAGCGAGATCACACTCATAACGAGTTGTTTTCGGCATGGGTTGCGGGTGTGCGCACTGGTCGGACTTCTGCTAAGTTATTGTTGTTTGTATTGGCGCATCATTCGGATGCTCGTGGCATTACAAATATGGGTTTTAAGGCATTTGCTAACGATTGTTCTTTAAGTATTTTTCAGGTTCGGAGAGGTCTTAAATTTCTTAAAAAACAGAAACTGATTAGTGTTGAAAAACGCGATGATGCAAACCTTTACGTTATCTTACATATGCCTTGGAATAAGAATGTTTGGGGTGATTTGAATGTCTAATGATAACATTTTAACGTGGCGTTACTAGTGCTTTAACTGCAAGTAACCAAGCCAATACTAAATTGGGCGGCTTGCGAGCTGCACAGGCAACCCATTTAGCTGGTAAAAACTTGAATCCATATGGTAATGAAAGTAAATTTTTTAAAGCTCATAGTCGAGCCTATGCCGCGCAAATTAAAATTGCATCTGGTCAACTTAATAAGGCAAAGTCTCAATACTCAACTTCCATGAATAATTTGGATAAGATAAACAATGCCGAAATTATAGATTTTTCGGGCGGTGTTGGCGGTGTTGATATTGGTGGTGAGAGTGTCGCATCGTTAGCGAAAAAACGAGCAATAGAAGTTAAACGGGTTATTGAATCAATTAAGACACCTTTTGCAAAGCATGTGGACAGGTCGAAAAATTATGAGGCCATGTTGAAGGCTGGGGAATTGACCAAAAAGCAACATGATTTAGCGTTAAAAAATTCAGTTGAGCAGTATAAAAATGGTCAAAAATCAATTGATCAAAACTCAAAAACCTATCAATTATACTCTGAGTCTTTGAAACTCCGAATATTGTGTTGACGTTTTGATTTAAATAGATTCTCTATTGATTA
>JABSRY010000258.1 GCA_013214985.1 Hyphomicrobiales bacterium | reverse complement strand
CCATGCTGTTAGAAGGCATTGATTGGCGAATGCCCCAACGCAGCTGGCAACCTTTATCAGTTGGTTGACGATGGCATCAATATAAAAACTTATTGTTTATGTGGCTCAATTTTAAATGCACATTAGGGTACTGTGCACATTCGTCCGTAAATATACGTTAAGGAAATATTTTTCTTAAAGTCTGTAGATTGTTGAGCGGTTAACTTTAAAGGTTTTGGCTATTTCTTGAATAGAGATACCTTCACCTATCAGCCGCATAACTAGCTTTTTTTGCTCAGGAGACAATTTTTTGGGTCGGCCAAATCTGACACCACGTTTCATGGCCTCTTTACGTCCTGCACTTGTCCGCTCTCTAATAAGGTCACCTTCAAATTCGGATATCCCGGCAAAAACAGTCATGATCATCTTGCCTGCGTGGGATGTTGTATCAGCCCATGGCTCCCCAAGAGAATAGAATACAGCTTTTTTATTCCGTAATATCTCAACAATTTCCAGAAGGTGACGGGTTGAACGTGCGAGACGATCAAGTTTACAAACGACCAGGACATCATTTCGGCGTAATTGATCCAGCAGCTTTTTAAGTTCAGGTCTGTCTTGCTTTGTACCAGACGCTTTTTCCTTGAAAATGATTTCGCATCCAGCCTCTTCAAGAGTACGTTTTTGTATATCCAGATGTTGTTCTGTCGTAGAGACCCGAGCATATCCAATTTTCACCTATTTATCCTTCATTTATTCAAATTTGTTGCAAATCATATTGCATTATAATAAGAATTAAGCAACTAACTTATGCAACACAAAAACAGGCAGAAACGTGTTGTCAGATTTTGTGTTGCAAATGTTACAAGTTTTGCGAACCATAAATGCAAGGGCTAATTTAAGATGCTCCATTACATTGCGATACAAGATCTCGTACAGACACAATTCTCCAAAGCAGATATAGCTTGCATTATGGAGTGTCGGGGAGAGCATAATCGTCTTGGCTTTGCTTATCACCTTGCTTTCGTCAAATTGCTCAATCGGTTTCCAGACACAAACCCATTAGAGGTTATCGATGATGTTTTGAGTTATGTATCCGTGCAATTGAGCATAGAGGAACGACATATCTACCAGCATGGGAACCGCCAACCAACTGTTGCAGCTCATCAAGACGCCATTCGACATTATTTATCATTACGTTCTTTCAATACTGCCACGACCGAAGTTGAAACATATTTATTCAAGGAAGCCTACCATCTGGAACAATCGGCGGCCTTAACGTCCCAGCTAAAAAACTTTCTCAGAACCAACTCTATTCTTGAGCCTGCACAAGATACAATGTCTCGTCTTATACAAACACAGCGCGAAGCTGCTCGAGTAGCTATTTATGATAAGATAACAAGAGAAATCACTAACGATACCCGGCATCGCCTTGATGGACTTCTAGACTCAAATAGCGCAATATATTCCCCACTGTATTATCTCAAAAAACCACCAGGCAATCCTTCACCCGCTTCTTTCATAAAATTGACCGAAACTCTGGATTTGATTAAGAAAACTGAAATTCTTTCCCTGGATATGGATTGGCTAAACAATAACTTTCAACGCTCGTTGGCACGTTATGCGCGAAAGTGCTCCGTTTATCGCCTAAAACGTTTGAAGCAGGAACGCCGCTATGCCGTGCTGATCTGCTTTTTGTGCCAATTATATCAAGATACTTTTGATGCTGCAGTTCAGATGCACGACAAACTCATGAACAAGATGTTCAATAAGGCCGACAAAGAAATTGACCATTACATGAAAGGGCGTCAAAAACATATCCGTTCCTCGCTCTCTCATTACAAAGACATTCTTGGCGTACTTCTGGATGAAGGAATTGCTCAAGAAGATATCCGCTCCACTGTATTCAAAACTATCAAATCAGACACTCTACAAGCCGAGTTGGACGCGATTGAAGATATGTTGGGCAACCAATACAGTAACAGTTTTAAACGGGTTATTGCCAGGCACAGTTATATGCGCCAGTTTTCCCCTGCCTTGATAAAGCATATAAGATTTCAGGTGGATACCCAGGACAAAACTTCCGACGATATCATAAAAGCTGTCGCATTGTTAAACCGCATGAATGAAGAAGGCACACACAAATTGCCCAAAGGAGCACCAACGGGTTTCATTCCCAAAAAATGGCATCCCTTTGTTTTTCAGGACAACAAACTTCATAAACCCGCATGGGAATGCGCCTTGCTGGCGGTCCTTAGGAACCAAGTCAAATCTGGTAATCTCTTCGTACCAAACAGCAAACGTTTTGCCAGTCTGGATACATTTTTTATTCCAGAAGCCGAATGGGCATCCAAACGGGAAGCGTTCTTTGCCCGTGCTGGGTTACCGATGAATCCAGATGATGTTCCTGCTTATCTGACAAATCGCTTAAACAATGCTTATGACCGTTTTCTAGAGAAACTTCCAACGAACAGTTATGCTCAGCTGAATGAGGAAGGTTGGCAAATATCATCTGACCCGACAGAAAAACTGGACTATGGCACAGACACTAGCCTGAACCCTCTGAAAAAATGGATTGGTCAACACATCCGTACCATTAAATTGTCCGCACTTTTGATAGAGGTGGACAATGATTTAAAGTTCTCTCGATTTTTCATGTCTGCAGCTCACCAAGAAAATCCCACGCCACAACATATTTGTGAAATACTGGCAACGCACATGGCTCACGCCTGTGAAATTGGGCCTTATACAATGGCTCAGCTCGTTGAAGGCATAACTTATGACCGGATGAAACACATTACATACTGGCACATGCATGAGGAAGCACAGCGCGCAGGCCTTGCTGAGATAGTGAATGCTATCAGCCAACTCGATATTACAAAATATTGGGGAGACGGCACGACTTCGAGTAGTGATGGCCAACGGTTTTCTTTGCGCAGAAAAGTACTACATAAAAGCTATAGCCATGCTTTCAATGACTTCGCATTAGAGTTTTATAGATTTGTCGCAGACAATTATGCCCCATTTTTTAGTACACCGCATGAATGTGCTGATCGCGATGCACCTTTTGTTCTGGACGGGATACTTTATAATGAAAGCGATCTAAATATAGGAGAACATTACACAGATACTCATGGTTTCACGGATACAAATTTCGCCGCGTTTGCCATGTTTGGAAAACGCTTCATCCCCAGAATAAAAGGGCTCCAGAAACAGGCAATCTTTCGGATTGATACCGAGAAAGATTATGGAGCAATCAGCGTTTTGCTCAAGAAAAAAGACAGGATTTTACACCCGGAATGGATTGCTGCTGAATGGGACCGGATGGGACATTTTTATGCTTCATTGGAAAGTGGGCATGTAACAGCTTCAACCGCGCTCAAACGATTGAACGGTTTCTCTGGAAAAAACCACTTCTTCCGTGCTAATCGTGAATTTGGTCGATTGATCCGAACCGAACATACTTTGAATTTCATGTCTGACCCAGACATGCGCAAAAGAAACCGACGGGGCTTGTTGAAAGGAGAGCAAGTTAACGCTTTAGCTCGTGATCTTAAATATGGACATCGGGGGCGACTTAATAGCCGGGAGTGGGAAGAGCAGAAAAAATCGTGTAGCAGCCTGAATCTTGTAATTGCTTGCATTATTTACTGGCAAGCCAAGGAAATTCATCGTGTTATCAAGGCACACGCACCTCCAGAACATATCGACCTTGCTCTTCTCAAAAACATTAGTCCGGTCTCTTGGGAAAATGTTATCGTGTACGGGGATTATGTCCTCAACAAAGACACAGTGCAGTCTTAAATGCGCCATCCTTAACGTATATTTACGGACGAATGTGCACAGTACCCTTAAAGGCGTAAAAACTTTGACCTTTGATATTCTAATGAAATGGCTAACAATTCTTGAATATAACATCACCGTTTCAATTAAAAAAAATGAAACATCAGAACATCATATAGGCGAAATTCAAATCGCAATATAGTGTTAGATAATGATTATATTGCATCTAATACTGGTACAATTTTTAAGGCGATTGGTTTTCAATTTGCCACTATTAAATATAACATTGAACAAATGTTAGCAGCAGTATAAAATATCAACTTACATTAACTTAGGAGATTTTTTTATAAAATTCTTAAGATATAAAATTATGGGAAAAACTCAATGTCGGATATTATAAATATACAAAAGAAGCTGAAGGCTTCTGAAGACACCACTGCCGCACTTAAAGCAGAGCTTAAACTTGAAGAAGGGAAAACCAGGGCAGAAAAGACAAAACTTTTGGGTGATTTTCTTTTAACTGAATTTGAAAATAATAATTCCGAAGCTAAACTTTTTATTGGTGAAAAATTGGGAAATTTCATATCAACTGGTAAAGGTTCAGCAAAAGATAAAAATGTGAAAAGAGCCTTATTTGGATTGACAAAATAATGACTGAAACATTTGATCTATCAAAAAAGACTTATCATACGAATATATTTTTTCGTCATGTAGTTCAACGAATGGGGTTATCTACAAAAGGTGCAGGAATATTACTAAATATTCAAGAAAACACTATTTCTAAATGGGTAACTGGAAAAAATTTCCCCCCCGCTGGTGTTTTTAAAGAGC
>JABSRY010000257.1 GCA_013214985.1 Hyphomicrobiales bacterium | reverse complement strand
CGACGACAACAATGTACCACTGAAGAACTTTTTGGGGTGGGCAAATTTGAATCAAATTAAAGGCGTCAGGCTATACCAATGACATGACTAAGTTGGAATCAAAGACACAAAAATTTCTTTATGGCTGACCCAGTGTTTGCTAGCAAAACTACTGAAGCCACAATTTTTAGATGCGTGAAGCAATTGAAGTTCAGGACGATATTCGATATTTTGGTCTGAAATCAAGTTAAGGTACACCTTACAGTGCCATAAATTTGCACATAACTTAAATATGTAGGTAAGTACCTATTTTATTGCAACGACGAGAAATTTGTAGTAACTTACCTACATCATTAGAAAATAGTTGGAGTTTTAATTATGAATATCACAACGGTTACAAGTAGAGAATTTAATCATGATGTCAGTAAAGCAAAACGGGCAGCAACATCTGGGCCAGTATTCATTACAGATAGAGGGCATATTGCGCATGTTCTATTAACAATCGAAGAATACCACACAATAACAGATGAGAAAGAGAGCATTGTTGAATTACTCGCAATGCCAAATGCAGAAGAAATTGAGTTTGAACCTCAGCCACTGAAAAACCTCTATAATCCCACGGACTTTTCATAATGTATATTTTAGATACGAATGTAATTTCTGAACTTAGAAAAGCTAAGTCTGGTAAAGCAGATAAAAACGTTATTTCTTGGGCAAACAGCGTTTCGGCTTCACGATTATTTTTGTCTGTAATCACCATCTTAGAACTTGAAACGGGTATATTATTAGTTGAGCGTCGAGATTCATTGCAGGGGAGGGTACTTCGTTCTTGGTTTAATGAACATGTTCTACCAATATTCTCAGACCGAGTTTTAAATATGGATACGACAATTGCTCAATGTTGCGCCAAACTGCATGTACCTGACCCAAGATCTGATCGAGATGCCATTATTGCCGCGACCGCGATTGTTCATGATATGACTGTTGTCACAAGGAATGTTACTGATTTCCCTAAAAAGGGTATCAAGATATTAAACCCTTGGGAATTTTAAAATTCTAATTTGTAATTTCGAATTGTAACAGAACCCACAATAAGCATTGTGGTTAAACGGGCAACACAGAAGATCAACACCGTCAACGCCAATCGTTAAAAAGCAGAGGCTAGATCTTCTGTGTTGCCACCATAGTATCGCAGTTAGACTCTGTTGCAATGGATATGTTTAAGAAAACTCGAATGAAAACACTCTGAACTTACCCTGAATTGTTATTTACAATAGAGCCAGTTTCAAGGATAATCTTTTTTATCGCAAATGATGAGTTTGATTGAAAAATTATTGCTTTGGCTAAAAATTGAACCGACATTGGCAGAAAAACGCTAGATATGGGTATTGCAGATGCATATTGAACTAACATTTATGGATGTTGCCTATCGTGACAAACCTTCTGATTCAAAAGTAGTCATCATCGGATTGCCGTTTGACTGTGGGAGCGATCCCAAGCGTATTGGAGCAAGATTTGGGCCAGAATCTATAAGAGAGCAGTCGCATTTGATTAGCCATTTTGATGGACGGACAGGCATTAACCCGTTGGACATTCTAAAATTGGTTGATCTTGGTGATGCACATGAAATTACAGATGATATTGAGCTAGCCTATCCGGCGATTGAACAAGCAATGTTAAAGGCCATAGAGAATGATGCTATTCCTATTAGTCTTGGTGGTGATGGTGCGGTAGCTTTGCCACAAATGCGAGCTCTGTCGCAAAAACATGATGATTTAGTTGTATTACATATTGACGCTCATACTGATGCTTACCCAATAGATGGATATAATAATGCGACGCCATTTGCGAGGGCGTTTGAGGAGGGGCTTATTAATTGCTCAAAGAGCTTTCATGTCGGGCGGCGTGGCAGCCATATGATGGATGGCATATATGATTATACGAGACAGCTCGGTTATAACATTATTGATATGGGTGAATTATTAGAAGTTGGTATTACAAAGACATTTGAAAAAATAACTCAAGTTATTGGTGAGCGGCCGGTTTATTTATGTTGGGATATGGATTTTTTTGACCCATCAGTTGTCCCGGGAGTTTGCTCGCCAACTTGGGGCGGAGCCACAAGCCGCGAAGGGTTACAGGTGCTAAAAGCATGTGCAGGGCTTGAAGTGGTTGCAGTGGATATCAATACAATCAGCCCGCCACATGACAGTGCTGGCATGTCGGCTTTTCTGGCTGGAAATATAGCTTATGAAGCCATGATGCTTATGGCGACCAAGCAAATGTCGGTTAAGCATTTAGGGCTTTAACTTTTTATAAAATTAGTTCAATATTTAGCTCTGTTGTAAATAAATTCATATGAAACTCGACAAAACCAAAAAGTTACATCAAACTTAATTTATTTGTAACAGAATCAGGTTTGGCATAATTCATAGTGGGAATTTTTAGCTAATAAGTTGATTCGAAATGGACTGAATTTAAAACATACGTAGTTTTGCGTATATGCAATGAAACTAAAAAGACTAACCTAGTGGTTATAATTATGATGAGAAACCGTTGAACCATTTTATTGTTAGTTTGACAAGCGTGCTGAAAGCCCAGAAATGCAAAATCCTTCCCCAATTTACATGGTTATAAAAGCCACTATAGCTTGGCTTTTATTATCTGCCGGGGTTTTAACAGCAAACCTTACACTAGCCGCCACAACAAACCCCACAGCAATTAAAGGCATATTACAAGCGCCGAACTGGCAATATGAAGGCCATAAATTACTATTGGTCGGTGAATGGCAAGTGATTTGGGGCGACATTGTACCGCCAGAGAAATTTGATGATTTATACCAAGGTGATTATTTTGAGTTGCCGCATAATTGGAATGATGTGAACCACTCCAAAATGGATGGTGCATATGGTGTGGCCACATTTCGACTGACATTAAATTTGCCAACTCATGCAAAAGATTTGTCATTATTGGTGGTTTCGCCCAATTCGGCATGGAATATATTTTTAGACGGCGCATTATTGGCAAATAACGGCGTGGTAAGCCAAGATTTAACCAAATTTAAAACCCATTATATACCCCGCACGTTGACCGTACATGATGGCAACAGTGAATTGGTTTTGCAGGTGGCTAATTTTTCCAACGCTTATGGGGGTGCTGAATATGCCATGGCCATATGGGATGCAGCGGAGCTTACGAAATTTCACGATTTAATGTCGTTGTTTTTTGCCCTTGCATTGGGAATTTTGTTTAGCATTGGCCTCATTCATATGGAGTTTTACTTGGCCGATAGACGCCACCAAGACCAAGGCCCGGTACATTTGTGGTTTAGCATGTTGTGTTTCTTGCTGGTGATAAGGGTGTTTGGGGTTATTCCATTTTTTCATACATACACACCGGATTTTGTCTATTGGTCGAGCCTGTTACTACCTTATTTTACTTTATATGCTGCCCCAGCGGTTTATTTGTTGTTTTTTCGCGCGGCATTTGGCCAACAATTTCCCGAAAAACTCACGCTCTACATAATATGGCTGTGTTTAATTATGGCAAGCTTGACGCTGTTACTGCCCGAATATATCTATACTCAAACCAAGAATTACGCCATCACGTTGAATGTATTTGCCATTATTTACAGCATAATTTTTACCATTAAAGCCGTTAAGCATAAGCAGCCTGGCGCGGGGGCTATTTTAACCTCTAACTTTATATTCTTGCTCACCGCCTTGAATGATTCGGTATTACATATAATGAACGGCAATGGTTTTGACATGACACCGTTTGGCATTGTCGTGCTAAGTATGGGTTATTCTTACGCTTTATTGCTGCGGTTGCAAAATACATTTCATGCCGCGCGTGATACATCTAAAGCATTAGAAGTGCTAAATGTTAAGCTAGAAGAACAAGTGGCCGATAGAACACATGCGTTTGAAGCGGCGGCGGCAAAAGCCAATAACAATGCCAATGAAAAAGCCCAATTCATTGCCGCTGCTAGCCATGATTTGCGCCAGCCATTGCACGCATTGTCGATGTTTAATTTTGCTTTAATGCGGCAAGTCAACACTTTGACACCGCCTGAAGGCAAATTATCTGAACTGGTCGACAAACAGGCGAGCGCAATTAACAACCTTGCTAATCTATTGCAAGATACCTTGGATGTGAGCAAGACAGATAGTTTAAAACGCCAACCAAAACCCACTGAAATTGATTTGTCAATATTATTAGATGAGATATTGGCGGCCTTTCATATACGTGCCAAAGCGCAAAATATAGAGTTATTGACCGATAATTTCTAAGGCCAAATGATTATTGATGCCAATATGTTAAAACGTATTTTGAGCAATTTGATAGACAATGCGTTAAAAGCTGCACGCAGCTATGTTGGCATTAGCCTAAGCTCGGATGGTACAAATTGGGTGTTTACAATATGCGATGATGGGGCAGGCGTTGGCCAAGCGGATATAAACCGAATCTTTGACCCCTATATATCTTTGGATAAAAAGCAGCCCGGTGAAACTGGTGGTTATGGGTTGGGCTTATATGTGGCGTTGTTGCATGGATATGAATTTAAGTGAATTTTATCTGTTTAATAAAGAATCAAGAATTGCTTTATGCCGTATA
>JABSRY010000256.1 GCA_013214985.1 Hyphomicrobiales bacterium | reverse complement strand
ATTCCGGGACACCATAACTGATAATTTCAGAATCATTACTGATAAAAATTACCAGTTAATTGGGTGACAGGAGTATATTTAAAAAAGCCAATGGTTATAAATTTAAATTTATTACTAATTACTGCATATATATTTAATTACCATATTTAACCCGTTGCCAATTGAAATAATCAATGTTAATTTATATTTGGATTGATTCAATTGGATCATTCTGGGGCTTAGAAAACCTCTAAGAATAGTGGTTGTATCCACCAATAACGATACATCATCTTGACTTATGGTCTGGGTGATGGCGCTATGTTCAGGCGCGCTTTTTATCCTTGATAATTGGCGCTCTAAAATCGTCATGGCTGACTATTCTCAGTTTTTCTAACACCCTGATCGCCAGGTTAATATCTGGTGATCTTTTTGTTCATTTACAATGGGAGTTTAGAAATGGTTGAAGTTTTTACAGCACGCAAGAAACCATCCTTAAATGCGCCACATATGTTTATCAGACAAGCGTTACGAGCCATTTATTGGTATAAACAAGACCTGGATTACAAACCTTCAAAAGAAGATATGCGACTACTTCGAATTGCCGCTCACGAATTTCGGCTAGCAAGTATAAGTATGGATGGTGTTTTGTCAGAATTGGAAAAACGGCATGCACAATAATTCAGAAGAACTGATTAGAATAAAACATAATTGATTACTTGCAACTAGTTGATTTGTTTAAATAAATAATGAATTTTGGCAATAGTTGTGTTAACATAGTTCAGCCCGCCTTTTCAGGTTATACGAAAAGGTCACTTTGAATATGAGCAAAAATAAATCAAATTCACCCTCAATCCCGTCACAAAATACTAGTGACATACAAAAAAAACAAAAACTCAATCCAAAGCTTATTCCACTCATTCACGCATTAGCCGAATTAGCCGCAGAAGAAGATCTAAAAACTGGAATATTTGGAACAGATATTAAAACTAAACCAGAAAGTCCACCTTGATATGACCCGCGTTGCCATCTATGCCCGTTACTCCTCCGACCATCAACGTAAGGCTTCAATAGAGGATCAAGTCCGTATTTGCGAAGAACAGGCAAAACGGGAAAATTATCAAATTTGTCATCATTATAAAGACAGCGCCATATCTGGCGCTAGCTTATTATTAAGACCTGGCATTCAAAATCTCATACAAGATGCAATGGATGGTAAATTTAATATTATCATAACCGAAGCACTTGACCGTCTATCACGTGACCAAGAAGATATTGCAGGCATTTATAAACGCATGTGCTTTGCCAATGTTAAAATTTTTACGCTGTCAGAGGGATGGATTGATAATCTGCATATTGGTCTTAAAGGCACAATGAATGCATTATTTCTTAAAGATTTGGCCGACAAAACTCGTAGAGGCCTCAGAGGCCGTGTTGAGCAAGGTAAATCAGGTGGTGGCAATTCATATGGTTATAAAGTCATAAAAACCATTGATTCAAATGGTGAGGTGATTTTAGGTGAACGAGAAATTATTCCCGAAGAAGCAGCCATTATAAGGCGAATATTCAAAGAGTATATAGACGGCAGATCGCCGCAGACAATCGCACAAAGATTAAATGCAGATGCCATTCCTTCTCCGCAAAAAAATGGTTGGGGGCCAAGTACCGTAAATGGCAACCGTAAACGCGGTACCGGCATTATCAATAATGAGCTTTATATTGGCAAACTAGTTTGGAATAGATTACGCTATATTAAAAACCCAGATACAGGCAAACGGGTCTCAAGACAAAATCCAGAACAAGATTGGATTGTCAAAAGTGTACCTCATCTGCGTATAATTGATCAAGATATCTGGGATCAACTTAAATCCCGCCAACAAGCTAGCATAAGAAATACTCGTCCTGTTCAAACAGGTAATAAAATTGGTCAATATAAACGACCAAAACATCTTCTTTCTGGATTAACCAAATGCGGTCATTGTGGGTCAAGCTACATCATTAAAAACCGTACCCAGCTCATTTGCGCATCTTACCAATCCAAAAAAATATGCAAAAACAACATTCGTATTGCAAGAACTGACCTAGAGGGCTGGGTATTAGAAGAATTACGCGATAAGTTAATGACCAAAGAAGCCATCGCTGAATTTAGTAAAGCATATATACAATATATCAATAAGAACCACATGAGCCAAACAAAAGATATTGCAGCTTCAAAAGCAGAGCTTAAAAAAGTAAAAAAACAAATTCATAACATCATTGAAGCAATTAAAAATGGGTTTAGTGATTTTGCTGGCATGAAGCAAGAAATGACCACGCTTGAGTTACGTAAAAAAACACTGACTGAGCTATTAGACACGGTAGAAGAACCAAAAATACTGTTACATCCATCAATGGCCAACAATTATCAAAAGCGCCTCAGCGATCTTTATACTGATCTCAAATCCAATGATAAATCTACAAAAGCAATAGAAGCAATCCGTGCCTTAATCGAGAAGGTTACCATCACGCCCAAGGCAGAAACATTTCATATAGAGATTACAGGTGATCTTGCTCAGATGATTAATTTCTCAGAACGCAAAAACAACCCTATTTCTAGCAGTTTAGTTAGATCAATGGCTTATGATATATTAGTTGGAAGGGTTTCCAATGGTTGCGGGGGCAAGATTTGAACTTGCGACCTTCAGGTTATGAGCCGTCAACGCCATATACTAACTATTTGATATTAATAAATAAAAAAATATTACTTTTTATAATGTGCCACAAAATGTGCCAATATTGCATTTTATCAAAATTAATCATGCAAGCTCTTGGCTAACATATTCATCAAAAAACTCATTCATTCTTCTTTGAAGGCACGATTAATTTGATCAAGAAGTGGTTTAATAAGATAATTAAGTGCTGTACGTTCACCTGTATTAACAAAAGCCTCTATTGGTATGCCTGGAATAAGGATATGGTCTTTAAGCAGAGCAAGTTCTTCTTGAGTTACAGATATCTGAATTTTATAAAAAGACATTCCGGTTTGCTCATTCACCACGACATCAGGAGAAATCCATTTAACCGTTCCGCGTACTACGCTGATTAAAGGCAGAGAACCGTAACGTAGCAAGTTGTCCTAGATAAAGTTCATCCACAAATTGAGGTTCAATATTGGCTTCAATTTCAAATTTATTATCCTGCGGTATAATCTGCATAACGGCTACGCCAAGGCCAATAACACCACCAATGGTAAACACATTTAATTGATGGATAGTACCCGATACGGGTGCTTTAATTTCAACACGTTTTAACTGCTCATTAGTTGCATGAAGTTACTGGGTCATGTCATTTATTTCTTGTTCTATCTGACTAAGTTTCGTTAATATAGACGGCCCAGAGTCAGACCCTGTGCATTTTCCAAAAAACTCAACAACATCCTTCACCGTCTCAACATCAAACCAAGAGGTCACTTGATCATCAAATATCTAGAGTGTTTACATCTAAATATTTATTCTGTATTGTTGTATTTACACGGTAGTTTATTCGGTATATTTGGTCTTATTGTAATATTATCTTGAATTTGAAAATTCCAAACATACTACAAAATTTATTTTAAAGTCATAAAATAGGGAAAATAATTTAATGCCTAAATCCATTTTTAGAACATATTTTTTAACGTTAATAGTGAGCTTCAGCCTAATTTTTACGTCAAACTTATCGGCAAAAGAAAAACCTAATACTAAGTGGATTAAGAAACAAATATCAACCGTTACATCACAAATCAACGATTACACGATAAGTTCTGGAAGAGTTATTGGTAAAAAAATAGAAAATAATTTAGTATTCGAGAAAATAAAATCAGCATCAAAATTACATCCATATTATTTTTTAGCTAGAGGACAAATTAATGCTGATTCATTTGCATTTCTCAAATTTGGTGGGATATTTCTTGAATCAGTTGTTTCTGGTCGAGACAATATATTTGTGCTGGGCTTTTCACCAGTGGGACAAGAAATCAGATTGCAACAGACGATTGACCATTTGAGAAAATCAAAAATTCAATTGTATCAAATTTTACCAAGTGATCGTATTTCGCCTAATTTTCGAAAAAATATTGATGTTAAGAAGATTGTAATCGTAGCATTTAGAGGCACCGACCATAATCTTATACTCAATCAACTAAGTAAATTTGGGAAAGTACGAGCTTTGAGCACAGAAGGTTATTTTGAACTTCACTACAAGGTGGATTTAAACCGTACTGTTACTTTTCTTTCTAAGCTGAATTGGATTGAAAATATTAGCGCTCTTCCCAAAAGAGTTGAAGTAGGAGACACATTTTCTCGAAGCCTAACGGGTGTTGACATAGTACAAAACGTAGGAATCCCGCCTCAGGGGATAATAAATTACAGTAATGGCCTTTCTGGAAAAGATATTACTGTAACTATTTCAGAGCCAATAAAAGCAATTCCGGATTTTAAACGTTTTGATGGTTCGGTCCTAGTACATGATGCGCTTCACCCTTCTTATATACAAACGACCGGCGGACTTCATGGTACGGTAGTTGCGGGCGTCATTGTCGGTCAAGGAAGATTTTCTGAAGAGCTCGGAACTGCGCCTTTTGAGTACAGAGGAGTAGCCCCAGATGCTAAGATTAT
>JABSRY010000255.1 GCA_013214985.1 Hyphomicrobiales bacterium | reverse complement strand
ATAAATATTGTCAATTAAATAAAAACAGGCTCTATTCTGACGGTATTTGATATTTTTGCCTGACATCAGATTAGGGTATACTCTATAATGACGTATTGACAAGTGTCAATTGTCACTATATATTTAGCCTATGATTATTAGTTTCAGGCATCGAGGGTTAAAAAAGTTCTTTCTTTTGGGAAAAGCGGGTTTTATTAATCCTGCATATATTTCTAAAGTATCAGATATTCTAACGAAATTGAATGATGCAGAAATTATTGAAGACATGGACGTAATTACTTTTAGATTACACCCCTTATCAGGCAATAAAAAGGATAGGTGGTCTGTTACAGTTAGATCAAATTGGAGGATTACGTTCTCTTTTGAAAATGGCAAAGCATATAACGTAGATTTAGAGGATTATCATTAGGAGAAATGTTATGAAGATGAAAAACCCAAGCCGCCCAGGTTTAATGGTTGGTAATATAATAATTGATTTAGAAATTACTGTTACACAGGCAGCTAAATTACTTGGTGTTACACGTCAAAATCTTAGTAATCTAATCCATAAAAATACCGCGTCTGTATCGCCTGAAATGGCAATGCGACTAGAAGCTGTATTTGGTTCTACTGCCGAAAGTTGGTTACGGAATCAAGCTAGCTATGATGCTTCAATTATACGTCAGCGAGCCGAAGAAATCCAAGATGGGCTTAATCGGTTTCAACCAGATGCAGCCTAATTAAGTAATTAAAAACCCTTGTTTTTGAGTGCTGATTGACACAGAATTCCACACGCCATCATTGTTTATTAAATTCAGTAGCTAATGCTTGTGCTTTTAAAATCTGTTTTGGTGTCATTTCTTTTTCAACTAATTTTATTGCATTAATTGATTTTTCTAAACCGTTGCTCGTCGATAAATTAAAATACATATGCGCCTTTATCAAATTCTTATTTATACCAAGACCATAATAATACATGCGACCAATTTGAAAATGAGCATTTGTATACCCTTGTGCCGAAGCTTTATGATACCATTTACCAGCTTCTGTGTGATTTTGTGTTAGACCTAGGCCTTTTGTATATGATACTCCTAAATTGTACTGTGCTTCCTTTTTCCCTTGTTCAGCAGCCTTACGAAACCAATTAGTAGCTTCAGCATAATTCTGAACAAGACCTTGTCCTTGGTAATGCATTGTCCCTAAATTATATTGCGCTACAGCCAGACCTTGGTTGGCAGCTTTACGATACCAACTAACTGCTTCTGTGTGATTTTGTGTTAGACCTAGGCCTTTTGTATACATTAATCCTAAATTATTTTGTGCATCCGCATACTCTTGCTCAGCGGCCTTACGATACCAATAAATAGCTTCAGTATAATTTTGCGTTAGACCTTGTCCTTGTTCATGCATTAATCCTAAATTATGTTGCGCCTCCGCGTATCCTTGTTTAGCAGCCTTGTGATACCATTTTATGGCTTCTGTATAGCTTTGAACAAGACCTTGCCCTTGGTAATACATTGTTCCTAAGTTATTCTGTGCTTCAGCAAACTCTTGCTCAACAGCCATACGAAACCATTCTGAAGCTTTCCTATAATTTTGAACAAGACCTTGTCCTTCGTAATATATCATACCTAATTCATGCTGCGCTTCTACATACCCTTGCTTAGCAGCCTTACGATACCAGTTAGCTGCTTCCGAATAATCTTTAACAACACCTTGCCCATGGTGATACATAGAGCCTAAGATAATTTGTGCATTTGTAGAACCTTGTTCAGAGGCTTTACTTAACCAATTTATAGCTTCTATATAATCCTGAACAATACCTTTGCCTTGATAGTTCATTATTCCCAATTTGTATTGTGCTAACGCATCCCCTTGTTCAGCAGCTTTGCGATACCAATTGGCAGCTTCTACATAATTTTGAGCAAGACCTTTACCATGATAATACGCATAACCTAAATTATACTGTGCTAACGCATATCCTTGTTCAGCAGCTTTGCGATACCAATTAATGGCTTTCGTATAATTTTGATCCAGACCTTGTCCAAGATCATACATATGACCTAAATTATTCTGTGCGCCCGCATGACCTTGTTCAACGGCCTTCCGATACCATTTAAACGCTTTTGTGTAATTTCGAACAATATCTTGTCCTTGTTGGTATATTGTTCCTAAATTATACTGCGCTCCAGCTAGACCTTGGTCGGCAGCTTTACGATTCCAGTCAACAGCTTCCGCATAATTTTGGACAACACCTTGTCCCAGTTGATACATTGTGCCTAGATTAATCTGTGCTATCGCTAATCCTTGATCAGCAGCCTTACGGTACAATTTGACTGCTTCTGCATGATCTTGAACAACACCTTGTCCTTTTTCATACATTGTACCTAAACTATTCTGTGCTCCCGCATACCCTTGTTTAATAGCCTTACGATACCATTTAGTAGCTTCTGTATAATTTTGAACAAGACCCTGTTCCAATAAATACATTGTCCCCAAATTATATTGCGCTAATACATATCCTTGATCGGCTGCTTTACGATACCATTTAGCCGCTTCCGAATAATCCTGAACACGACCTTGCCCTTGATAAAACATGAAACCTAAAAAAAATTGTGCATCTATTTCATTATTTTTAGCAGATTTTAAAAATTCTTTGTAGGCTGTAGTATAATCTTTATTTCTATAGGAATCTAAACCTTTATCATAGTCAGCAAGGCCTTGCGAACTAGTGAAAAAAATCACCGTTAAACAAAGGAACAGCTTAAATAGCTTTTTTTTCATATAAATTTTTTTAGTAAATTTCATATTTAAAATGCCTTAGTCAAGTATATAGCTCACGAGTACAACATATTAAACCCATGGGAATTTGAAGATTCTAATTTGTAACCTCAAATTTTAACTAACCTCGCAATAAGCGTTGTGGTTAAATGGATTACACAGAAGATCAACACCGTCAACGCCAATCGTTAATAAGCAAAGGTTAGATCTTCTGTGTAGCCACCATAATATCGCAATTAGCCTCTGTTGCAATGCATATGTATAAGAAATCTCGAATGAAAACACTCTAAACTTAGCCGGAATTACTATTCGCAAATTACAATCACCAACCTCATTTATTCTTCCCTAAACGCCCTATTAAGCTGATCCCCAAATGGTTTAATCAAATAATTTAGTGCGGTTCAATCATTCATTCCTGTTGCCAATATCATTGTTTATTTCCAGAATGAAGTGTTTGTAAATTATGTTTTTTCGAAAAAAATCCATGCTTTCCTTAAAACTTGTTTTTTCTAGAAAGCGGAAAGTAAAAGGAAAAATTACACCAAACCAACTATAGATTAATACAATCATCGCGGAAATAGAGAAAGAAATTGACATTCCAAAAGTACCAGGAAAAATTTTGAGTAAAAGTGCGTGCAATACGATAAGTGTGGTTGAAACAACGATATTTATCTTAAAAGTCTTTATTTTCATTACTAATATCTCTACCTTTCTGTTCGATAAATATAAAGGATCACTATGCTAAATTGCTATTTGCAACAGAGCCAAAATCACCACCATCATTTATTCTTCCCTAAATGCCCTATTAAGTTGATCCCCAAACGGCTTAATCAGATAATTTAACGCAGTTCTATCCTTAGTCTTAATAAACACTTCTGCTGGCATGCCAGGAATAAGCTTTAACTCTGTGATCTTACTAAGCTCCGCCTCACTGATATGAACAATCACCTGATAATATAATGCCCCCGTTGTTTGATCCTGAATAACATTAGCAGATATATTCTTTATGGTTCCAGTTAATTCTGGTGTGGTTTTTTGATTGAATGCAGATAGCCTTACAGATGCAGATTGCCCTAAATAAACCTGATCAATATTGATAGGCTCGAGTTTGGTCTCAATGATCAGGTTTTTATTTTGTGGAATAATCTGCATTAATGGCGTAGCAGGTGTGACAACACCGCCATTGGTATGTATTTGAGAGTTATGCACGATACCAGATATGGGCGTAGTAATCTCTATTCTGTTCAGCTGACTAACTGCAGCAATTTTCTGTTGTTTAAGTTCCTGAATTTGGCTGTCCATTTGCTTTAATTCAGAAAGAGTTTTCTCCAAATAATCTTGATTAATTTGTAAGATTTGAATTTCAGTCTCGCCATTGGATGTTTTTATCCGGGCTATTTCATGAAGTCGTTCAGCAATCTCGCCCTCAATTTGCAGACTTTCCTTTTTCTTTAATTGAACTTGGCTTTTTGCAAGATGGCCACCTTTTGCAAGTGATGTCAAACTAGCAAGTTCTGTATTGGTAATCTCTAATTGTTGATGTTTGGTTTTTTGTAAAGCACCCAACCCAGTGGTGAGTTCGTTGTTTTGTTCTATTCGTTTTTTTAATTGAGATATTTGCGCATTTTTCATATCAACCTTGGCAACTAACAAACTCTTTTGCGAGGCTAGCAGGCTTTCTGTATTGATATGGCTACTATTCTTTATAAAATTTGCCGGTAAAGTAAATTCTTTTTGGCCATTTCGTTGGGCAATTAAACTCAACCTATTAATTGAATATTCAACGAGTTTATGTTCAACAATGGACAGATTTGCTTTTAACGCAATATCATCCAAACTGATAAGCACATCGCCTTTTTTGACAATATCACC
>JABSRY010000254.1 GCA_013214985.1 Hyphomicrobiales bacterium | reverse complement strand
CGACGACAACAATGTACCACTGAAGAACTTTTTGGGGTGGGCAAATTTGAATCAAATTAAAGGCGTCAGGCTATACAAGTGGTATGATCGGCATAATAGCGACCAGTTGCGGGTTGAAAAAACCATTTAATATGGCAGCTGATCCTGCACCTATCATTTTACATATTTTAAAACTATTATAGTAATATGCAGCAACTAAACCAGGTTCATTTGGCCGTAATTTTTGTAGTAAAAGATAGCTCAGATAATGAATTAGCAAAGTGACTAATTAGGCTATAAACCATACCTAAAGCAACTATCAGTATTATAATTTTTGTATCACTGAAATGTTTAACAAAATAACCACCAAACGTAATCAGTATCACTTCGCCAACACCAGCAATCGAAAATAACAGACCAACTTCCTTAGCATGACCGCCTAAGAATTTTACTAATAATGGCAAATTGGTATCTAAAACAAACATGGTGAAAAACATTAAAACAAATACCGAGAAAAATCCCCAAAAACCAATCCCTGTATGCTCGATTACTTTCTCAATACCTGATTCTCGGCGAGGTTTTACTTGCTTGGTGACACTAAATAAAATTAGCATTAATATATATATGACACCAATGACAATGAAGAATTCTTGAAAACCAAATGCGTCAACAATTAAGCCGGCCATTGGTGGTGCAACAATCCAACCAGCGCTGGTCAATGCTCGATGAACTGATACCCAATGCGCTTTATTGGCATCACCTGCTAAATAACTTGTCGCATAACTTTGGGCAATTAGGGCAGGGTTGATGCTCCGCGCTACTGTGAATAATAGTATCTCGACCATTAAGGCAATTAAAAAAATTTTGGTTAAATATAGAATTATGCAACCAATTAAGCCCGTTATGCAAGCGGCTATCATTAACTTCTTACTGGTTTCTGGTGACTTATCTATCATTCGGCCAAAAATAGGTGTGATTATAATGGATAACACCGCGCCTAGCATCATGAACAAAGCTAAATGAAACGATGATTTATCAAGAAATGAGACAATATATAATATTTCCATTGAAATGATGGCCGCAACAATAAAATTGTTTAACAGAGTCACGACCGCGATTCTTAAAAATATTGTATTTTTTAAGAAACTATAATCTATATTATTTGAAATTCTATTATTTTCCATAGCCAACGAGTTTAAATATCTTTTTATGAATATTCTGAATGATAGTTACACCAAGTAAAATTAGCAATACGCCAGAAATTTGATTAACACTTAGGGACTCTCAAAGAAAAATCATGCCAATTGCGATCGCAAAAATCGGCATGATAAAGGTCATCAAAGGGTTTGGTCGTGTCTTGCTTTCGTTCTGCTCCTATTCTCATTTAAGTAGCTATTTGGGCTTAAAACCAGTCCCAGTAAGGTTTACAGACATGCGGTCGGACAAACCGTTCTTTTAGTTAATAACCCGCTTTATTGACTGTTTTGTTCGCCACCGGAAAAACAGGGTCTTGCCGTAAATTTACAATTATAGAGGCCCGTGGAACTATCGAAACGACAGGTTTGACGCTTGTCTTTTGCAGTTGACCAAAGTGCTCTTGAACCATAATTTGCTTCAACAATTTCTATCCAATTATGTTTAGCTACTTTTAATGATGCCTGCCTTTTGGCATATCTAGCATTACCGGAAACTGAACGCTTACAAGTTCTCAAAGTAGGTTTTTGGTACTTGTTCCTGAGGCTGTCATAATACCCGACCTTGTTTACACCGGCTGCTTGCAGTTGTGAAACCTGCATTACAGCAAAAACTGCAATTAGTGCTATTGAGAAAATTCTATAAAATTTCATGATCTGATACCTTTCTGAACACTCCCAAATATTTGACTTGGAAAGTTGAGGGTTTCTGATTATCTAAATTCACCCCGTGACCACCAGATAATCAGAAACCTTTGATTTTATCTGAGAATACATTTGCCCGATAATGGCTTATTCTTATCCAAGAACTTAGATCCAATTACACGATTGCCATATTGCAGTCGGCACGCAGCGGTTACATCGAGTGGTCGACGATCGACGATACTTTTTTCACAAGTCCAGCCTTTCCAAGACTGTGCAACCACCTTGGCTTTGTAACTATTACCAAATTTGTGCTTGCACCATGCCGTACCGTTTACACCTCGTAAATTAGTTTTCTTGACTTTTTTGTAGCATCTCCAAGATCCTGGGTCGTTTACATTTGAGTATTTAGCAACGGATACAGATTTTCCATATTGTATATGCAAGCGGCTTCTGCAATAATCGGCCTGCGGTTTCCTTCGCTTTGTTCGCATATCCATCCAGTAGCTTTGCGTTTCAGTAGTTTGGCTTTAAAGGCCGAACCATAAGTCTTTTTACAATAATAATTTAGGTTGATACCACCAACATCCTTCAACGAATAACCGGCAGCAACCGCGTTACCTGGGTTAAATGATATTGCAAGCAGTATTGGCACAACTGCTAGGGTAGAAAGGATAATCTTGTTCAAAAAACTATCTCCTTAAGTAAAAGTTATTTTTCATTATAACGATTGCAAAATGAATCTACGCTAGGCGATTATTCATCTTACGTTCATTAGGTTTTCGGAACTTCAGAACAACGAAAATCAAAACACGAGTGTTGGTTATAATATTCGCTAAACACCATTCCTATTTTAGCAGGCAGCAGCAGGTGCTGCCTCTTTGGGCCAAGTTGACAGACCCAACTCACTGTTACTAATTATCTGGTGGTTCACCCGCGAGTGTCGCTTGAGCGCATTCTGCCCATTTGGCTGCCCGGGTAAAACCGTTTAATTGAAAAGGAATTTTGACTCTTTGAAAAGTGGGAGTTTCATAACCCCAGACAAAGATATTTCCTCGTTTCATTTTTTCAACCAGTGACGTGGCGTTTTGATTGGCAAAAAAGAGCGCCCACTCATTTACTGAATTTGTGTTTTCAATCTCTCCTTTGTCAAAGTGTTGACGGGGTAAATCATCAATAAACACATCAAACCCTGATCGTTTGCGAGCCATTGGTTGAACACTTGTTAGATTAACCCGCCAATGGGATTCGTGATCTGGAAGATAAGCTCTCAAAGAATGGCTCCAGCCAAGAGGAGCTGTTTTATCCCGATGATAAATCACCACATGGCTTGAACCATCTTTTCTAAGGGTGGCAAGAGACGAACCATGACGGCTTCGAAGTTCACCGTATTTATTGTGAACTTTAGCACCGCAGACAGTTTTCGCGGAGGCGTTGGATAGCGTTGTGGTGACAACGGGTGCCATAAAAATGGCGACGGCGGTTAATAAAAATCTGGTATTCATGTCAGCTCTATTCTGAAGTTGAAAGACGAGATTTGGTGAAATGGCCTGCTCTCAGGTGTTGTTACTGAGGAAGTTGCAATTGAGGGATACAAGGTATCCCCCAGAAGCCGTTCTCATCGGTACAATCTGGCCTATTTTCGTATAAAGGAGCCACTCTTCTTTTTAGAGTTACGAAGTGTCTGGGAAATCGGATCTTTTTTGCCAAGGGTTGTCCTGGAGTGAAGGTCTGTTTTGGTAGAGCGACCAACTCCCTTATCCTTCTTGTATATAACACCATCGCATCTACTATCGTCACAAGAGACATCAGTATGAGAACCATCAGCATGGTCAACTACGCAACTATAGATGCCACTGCCCTTGCTGCCGGAAAACCGGCCTTTAGAACGGGTGCACTTTCCTTCGAGCTCATTTTCACTGATATGTTCGATTTTTTTTGCAGAGCTTGTGGATACAGTGGCTACAACCATTACTGACGACAGAACCGCGATCGACAAAATGCCTGCAGCAGTTATTTTAAATTGATTGATATAAGTTTTCATGACGAATTACTTTCTTTTGTGAATTTATTGAATAATATATTGATTGAAGTGCCCCAATGTTATTAGATTAGCAGGCACCAAAATAGCGAACAGACATTACGGATCAGATGCGTTTGTGCATATCCAGTCTGTCTTATTTTCTAATCATTTTCTTCTTGGCAAGCTCGCAAGCTGCCCGATCAACAGGGCCTTTCTTGCCAAAAGTCGTATGGAGGTTGACGCTGCCGACCGGACCGTAGTCATTACAGGCATGGCCCCAATTATACTTTTTGCTATTACGGTTTTGCTGTTTCGCGGGCTGGGTCAACTGATTTTCAATCTGCTTAACAGAAGGTTTTTTCATACCGGCGCTATTCGCTGCAGAAATAAATGAAACCGAGCTAATTGTGATTGCGGTACAAAGAACGATCACGATTTTAATTTTAAATAGAAATTCAGACATAACTTCTCCTTCTCTGGAATGGGATTTCAATTTTGTTAGAGGGTTTAGGTTGTGGATAATATTTTCAAATAGTCATTGTCATTTCCTTTTTTTGGTTATGCGGATCTATTGGTCCTAATGTGTGCCGTGATGGGAACACCTCTTCGCGGCATGGTTCAGCGCGGCGCTTTGTTCATAAAATCTGCACTGGGTTGGGGTTTCTGAGGTTTGGCCGTTGTTTGGTCGGCTAAATTATTTTCAAATTTACAGCCATGGATTGCATCGCCTTGACGCAGACAGATGATGGACTGGTTTTTGTTTTTTTTGCAGGTAACGCTGTTTTTGAAGATTTGCA
>JABSRY010000253.1 GCA_013214985.1 Hyphomicrobiales bacterium | reverse complement strand
TATTTACCGCCCCCTTCCAGAATTTTATCATCGTCTTTAAGTAAATATCCGTTTGAAAATTCAAAACTAACGTGATTTCTACTTATAAACACGCCTCCAATACTTGTTTTACGATTACCCTCTTCTAATTCGAAAACCAAACCACCATACATTGGGTGCCAAAACCCATTTAATTCGGTTTTTAAAATTTCATCCAAAATTAGTTGCTTTAACGCCTCAAAAACTTCTACATTATCTGACATTAGCCTTACACCTCGATTATTTGAATATATTTAGCTGCTATAAACCACCAAAACTAACCAAAAAAGTGATTTTTTTGAATAAATTTAATAGAAAGTGAATAAATCGCTTTCTTATTCTATAATAACAGTTATATATAGAAGCACAAATGAATGATTACCATAGCGAAGTGTAAGAAATGCCAAGCTAAGATTTTTGGTGTTACCAATTAGGTCAGGAAATTTGTTAAATGAACTAATTGAGGATATATATAATGGCGACTGGTAAAGTTAAATTTTTCAACGAATCTAAAGGTTTTGGTTTTATTGAAGCTGACGATGGCACAAAAGATATTTTTGTACATTTTTCTGCTATTCAAGGCGAAGGCTTTCAAACTCTAGCTGACGGTCAAAAAGTTAGCTATGAAACTAAGCAAGGCAAAAAAGGCCCTGAAGCTGATACTGTAGTTAAATTAGACTAATTTGTCTAAAATTAATTGTGAAAATACCCTTTCTTTTTGGAAGGGTATTTTTTTGTCTAGTCATCTACCTAACTTCATCATCCAGTCATAAAATGCCTGACACTCCAAACAAATATCTATTAAATTCCCAACACTTCCTGGTCCTTGCAGTTTTTTAACATCCATTTCGTACCAAACAGCCATACCTTTACGCTTTAACCATTCGGCATTCGGGTGGTTTTTATCGAAACCAGTCGGCACTCTTTTAAGCGCGGGGTCATTAATCGTAAAACCTTTATCAAACAATGTTTGCATAATATCTAAAAAATCTTCTGACTGTTCATTATCAACTAACGCATTTCTAAATTTTTCTAAAGTTGGTTTATCAAAAAACATATTGCCAATACCAATTACGACTTTTTCGGCCTCAATTGAAAAATAGAATATTGCTATATCACCTTTATCATTTCTGATGCGGCCTTCTGGGTAGCACAAAATGCGGACATGATTTTTGTAAGGAGATTTATCTTTGCTAAATCTAATATCGCGATGAAAACGAAATATTTTGCCCTGCATTTCTACGTCAGTCATTAAAATTAGCGAAGATTTCAATTTTTCAAGTAATTGCTTAGCTGGTGATTCTAGTTCAATTTTGTAAACTTGCTTATTATCACTAAACCATTCGCGGTTGTTATTATGCTTAATGTCTTTTAAAAACTCAAATGCTTCGTTGCTAAATCTAGAAAAACGTAATTCATCATTCACCGCTTAATCTCCACTTTTCATATTAAATTTGTAATTTGTAATATATATTATAAATCTTCTGTGGTTTGAACAAAAAAATACTGATTTCTTGTTTCCATATTAGAATATATATATATTATAGAATAGAATATTTTTAAAAGGTATCAAAATGCTCGTTCACATCTATCAACCCGCCCGTAACCCAATGCAATCTGGTGTTGGCAAAATTAAAAATTGGTTAATGGAATTTGATGCGAGTGAAAAAAAGCATATTGAAGCATTGTCTGGTCATATTGGTTCGGGTGACACCTTATCCACTCAGCTAAAAATGAGTTTTGAAACTAGAGAAGAAGCGATTGCTTTTGCGGTTAAAAGAGGCTTTGCTTATAAAATCACCGAATTGCAAAAAAGAAAACGGACACCTAAAGCGTATTCTGACAATTTTGCTTTTGGTCGTAAATTAAACTGGACTCATTAAATTATTTCTCGTCCTTAATCTTTCTCTTTAAAAAAAGCTTTAATAACATTCTGTATCTCTCAGATAAGACGCGACAAACACAATATTATTGTATATTTTGGAGCTTATTCTGCAGTAAATCTGCAAACCGCCCGCGTAGCTCAGTTGGATAGAGCATCGGATTTCTACTCCGAGGGTCAGGGGTTCGAATCCTCTCGCGGGCACCAAATTACCATTCTATACAATCCACGTCAATCCAATACACATTGCATAACTTAAGCATGTGGTGTATTGTTTGTTTTATACAGTCCAATAGCATTCCCTTAAATCCAAAATCATTGGGGGCACATATTGGGGCATAATTCGTAATAATTTGCAAAAACTGTCAATCCAAAAGGAATATGCCCCCTATGGCTTTAACGAATCTAAAATGTCAAAATGCTCAACCCAAAGAAAAATTATACCGTATATATGATTCAGGAGGCCTTTACTTAGAGATAACAACTAAGGGTGGCAAATATTGGCGGTTAAAATTTAGGTATCTTGGCCGCGAAAAAAGACTGTCTTTTGGCGTGTTCCCAACCGTTTCCCTAAAAGATGCGCGAATTAAACGTGACGAAGCCAAGCAATATTTGGCGAACGGAGTAAACCCATCTCGGTTGGTCAAAGAAGCAAAGCAGAAAAAATACTTAAACCAAAAAAATTCTTTTGAAGAAATTGCCCGAGAATGGCACCAAACACGAGTTGACAAATTAAACCCCAAATATGCTAATACGCTTCTGGGAAGATTAGAAAAAGATATATTCACAGAACTTGGCACGGTTCCAATTAACGACATCACCGCCCCACAACTTTTGGCAGTGGTAAAAAAGATTGAATCTCGAGGAGCATTAGATGTCGCTAAGAGAGCATTGCAGACGTGTGGCAAGATTTTGAGATATGCTGTTGCCACGGGCAGAGCCGAAAGCGATGTTTCCACGTCACTCAAAGATATTTTAAAAATCCCCAAACGTTCACATTATAAATATCTCACAGAAATAGAGATGCCCGAATTCTTGGCCAAGTTAAAAAAATATGACGGTGCATTACTTACACAATTGGCAATAAAATTCACCATTTTGACATTTACTCGCACAGGCGAAGTACGTGGAGCACTATGGTCTGAAATTGATTTTGTACGAAAAGAATGGCGAATTCCTGCTGAAAGAATGAAAATGAATGATCCGCATATTGTCCCCCTCTCCACACAATTGTTAGATTTATTATATCAGTTAAAAACACTAACAAAGCCAAGTAAATTTGTTTTTCCGAATCAATCAAATTCGAAAAAATTCATGAGTGAAAACACCATGCTATTTGCAGTATATCGTATGGGATATCATAAGAGAACAACTGTACATGGGTTCAGAGCCACCGCATCAACAATATTAAATGAGCACAATTTCCGCGCTGACGTTATTGAAAGACAATTAGCACATGCCGAGCGAAACAGCATAAGAGCAGCATACAATCACGCGCAATATTTGCCAGACCGTAAAATAATGATGCAACATTGGTCAGATTTTGTAGAAGTCCTTGAAAATGGCAATACTAATATAATCAATGGCAAGTTTGGCCAAGATAGAGGTTGATATCAACAAGCTAGATAAAATTAAAAGAGAATATTCGATAAATGAAGCGGTTGTCAGAGTGTCTCGAAATATTGGGGAGAAAGTTACCCGGGAAGATCTCTTATCATTTGTCCTAGACGGTCGTCTAAAATTATCCTTCAAACCAACAAGACTTTATGGTGCATTATGTGAAAGTCCAAATATGATTGTGATTGGTCCAGATATATCTGGAGAATCAGTTACAAAAAAATCTTTCCGTCGTCAAAATCAAGCTAAACCACTTAGAAAAACTTGTTCGTTTGAACTTAGCGACAGTCCGCTAATTAGTGAATGGATTTCGTCGCTAATTAGCGGTTCTGAAACCTCAGCTGAATCGGATCATGGTATTTTTATTAGAGATGAAAATGGAAATTTGTTTGAGTTGTGGGAGCGAGCAGTATATGGCGTTGATTTCGCTCAGCAAGATGAATTAACAGAAATAACTTTATCGTTATTAAATTCAAAACTTGTTAAACATTTTCCTGACGAGATAAAACTGAGATTTAAGTCGAAGGATTTACTTACTCTTGAAAATGAGATTAATCAGCTTGTTGAACATAAACCTCATAATAATAAACGCGAGATAAATTCGCTTTTGAAAATAATCCATGTTCTTGCACTTGAGCACCCAAAGTATAATTATAGAGCTAAACGCAGTGATCTTAATAAGCATTTAGAAACTCAGCTGGACCTTTTGGTTAATGATGAAAAAGATAAATTGACAAGCGAGACTATTGGAAAAAAAATTAAAAAGGCCGCAGAGTACATGAAATCGAGAAAAAAGTAATTTCATTCGATTAATATTATTTGAAAATATTATCACCTGTTTATAACAATTATCCTTTTGAAATAATTAACCTAATTTAAAATAAAACTATATCGTTAATCGAATAAACTCTCTATTCGATTAATAATTTTTAAATCGACCATCTTCCGAATTAAATATGTTTGGATTACCTCAGCACTTAATAAGCAGAGGAGGACAACATGTCCATGAAACAAATACATAATACTGGTTTAATTCGTTTGCCGAAGGTCTTAGAATGTAAACGGCAATGCAAAACTAGTCCACAGAGGCGGTAATGTTTTATTACTGCGGGCGGAGTAAAACTCTGCCA
>JABSRY010000252.1 GCA_013214985.1 Hyphomicrobiales bacterium | reverse complement strand
TTTTATCGTTTCAAAAAGGAATCAGTTAATCAAGTCTTGAGAAACTTTTGCGAAAGTAAATTCTTCTTATTTATTTCTTTCGAAAATAAACATTGTAAAAATTCTGTAAAAATTGTAGATTATAGTCTAAAACATCACCAGCAAATATTTATATTATCATTCATGTTTTGTTTATTCTCTGCTGGTTTTACACGGATAAATGGTTTGACACATTTTTCTTCCATGTGGTGAAAATGCGATCATCGCGTGAAATTGTCTATCAATTTGTTTTAACTGGACTGGTTCTATTGTTAAAATTTGCTGGCCGATCAGGTTTTTTAGCGCATCGACATGAAACGGTTTGTGGTTTTTGGCAGCAAGTGCGGCGACTTGTGGTTCTAAAATTTTACGAAATTCAAAAATTTCATTGAGCTGATCGGTCTCGCTATCCAAACAAGTTGCTAGTGATTGCTTTAAGCCAATAAGGCTGTTGGGTGCAATATAAGTGCCGCTTCCACGCTTGGAAACTAAAATGCCTTTTTCTTCCATCACTCTGAATGCTTGGCGCAATGTATGTCGTGAAACCTTGAATTGTTCGGCCAATTTGCGCTCTGGCGGTAGGTTATCGCCTGGGTTAAACTGATTTTTTTCGATATAGTTGCGTAATTTTATCGCGGCTTCTTCATAAGCTGGGCGTGATGGTGTGCTATTGCCTAATGTGTTTGAATTTTCGGTTATTTGTGTCATTGCACATCCGTTGATTTTATTTTTTAATGATCAATAGCGCCATTAGGATTGCTTGTAAAAACAATAATATGCCTGCAATTAAACTATTGCCTTGGGTGATGAAATAATACATTAGCAATGGCAGGCATGATGCTGCAAATAACTGCCATGCGCTAGAGAATAGAAAGTTTTTAACGTGCATATGTCAGCCTATCACAAAATTAATGAATAATACGATTATTCCGATAATGCCAACCAAATAAATACCCCATTTTAAGGTGGTTTTTAGCACTTCGCCTTCTTTGCCACCAAGGCCAACTGTGGAACAGCCGATTAAGATTTTGGCGGGTGCTAGCATACTACCCAATGATGCGCCTACAGTTTGAGCTGCCAGAATGAGCGGAATGTTGAAATTGCCAATTTGGGCAGCGTGAATTTGAAATGTGCCAAATACCACGTTGGAATTGGTGGTTGAACCTGTCATAAATGCGCCGAGTGAGCCGATTGCCACGGCGACCACTGGGTATAAGACTGACGATGCAACGCTAATGCCTTGAGCCAATGTGTAGGTCATGCCGCTATGGTCCATTACGACTGCAAAACACACCATCGACACCATGCCTAGGCTAGTTGGAATGGCGCTTTTTGCGGTTTTTTTGAGGATGTTTTTTGCAGCTGATAATTTATAAAAGCCTTTATACCAATAAAGCAGAAATGCGAGCAGGGCGGTATATAATAAATGTGCGCCTGCATGGCCGAAAATGCTGATTGATTTACCATCACCTGCGGGTGTTTGCCAACCATGATTTGTGGACAGGGCAGGGAATTCTAGGGTTAGTTTGACATGGTTTAAAAGCTCTTTTATTGGAGCGATAAAGCTTGCAGCTATAATGACTGCGATGAAAATTAGATAGGCTGACATTGCCCAAAACAGGCTTATATCGGTTTTAATTTCTGGTTCTAATTCGGCCTCTGTTGTTTCATCTTGGGTGTTTTTACAGAAATATTTGGCGACGGGAATTGAAACTAATAGACCAAAAATACCTGCGGTAAAGCCGCCGATTGTCCAAATTGAAAGACTAACTAAGATATATTGCGTGATGGCCATTACTGAGCCGATAATGACGAGTGGCCATAGGGCGCGGCGGACTGACTTCCAACCGCCATAAACCATTAAAACTGCCCAACCGCAAAGCAAGCATGAAATGCCGAGAAGAAATGCTGACCATTGTGCTAAGGCTGCGCTTTGCATGCCTGTTACGGCCAATAATGCTTCGTAGGATGTTGCCATATTGCCAAAGGTGACTGACCAAGAATGGCCGATGGCAGGGGCTGCGACAGCAACTAATGGGCTGAAACGCATGGCGAGTAGCAAAGGCGCAACCACGGCTATTGGTACGCCAAAACCTGCGACGCCTTGTAGAAAACTAGCAAATACCCAACCGATGATTAGCAATTGCAACTCGCGGCTAGCGGTTAGGGTTTGGATGGCTTGGCCGATTTTTGCAATCGCCCCGATTTGGTCGGTGATGAAATATAAAAGTAAAGCTGCCCAGACGATATATAGAACATAGAGGGTTAGCAAAATACCTTTGGTTTGGGAATGGATTAGAATTTCCAACTCGGCACCGAAGAACAGGGCTGCAACTATCATCGCTATAAACCAGCCCGCAGCACCAGCCCGTGCACCGCCCCATTGAAACCGTGTCATTAAAATGAGCACGGTTAAAATTGGCAATGCGGCTAATATCCATTGTGTGACAGAAGTCCACTGTGAAAATTCGGTCATATTATGATTCTACTTTGTTTTTTTACCAGAGTTATAAAATAAATAACCTGCGCAAACAATCAATATTAGCCCAAATGTTAATCTTACATCGCTTTGCATTAAAAACAATGGCATGGCCAGGCAATCAGCGAGAATGGCACATATAATCTTGCGAATATATTAGACGATTTGGCATTTTGATAGAATGGAAAAATGACTGAAATGATGGCCATTATCATAAAGAACATTGCCCATGGGCGGGTGAAAAATAGGCTATAATCGTCACTAATTGCGACGGATCGAGCTAGGTTAACTTCTGCAAGTTTGCCTAAAACTACGCCTAGAATCATTGGAGCGAGTGGAAAGTCGAATTTTTTGAGTGTGTAGCCGATAACTCCAAAGCCTAACATGACCCACATATCAAAAGTGATGTTGTGCAAAGAGAAAACACCGATTGAACAATAGGCCAAAATTACCGCAACTAACGTATACATTGGGAACTTGGTGATGAGTAAGAAAATTCGTAGAGTGAAAGCTTGTAAGAATACCATGAAAAAATGCGCTAAGAAAAACGCAATGATTACGCCATAGGCAAGAACTGGTTCGTCGGAAATGAAGCTTGGCCCTGGTACGATATCATGTATCATTAAGGCGCCAATCATGACTGCTGTTACCACATCACCTGGGATGCCGAGTGCCATCATAGTGATTAGCGAGCCGCCTGCAGTGGCATTGTTGGCTGATTCGGGGGCGATGATGCCATCGACTGCGCCTGTGCCAAATTCATCGCGATTTTTTGCAGCTTTTTTTGCTTGATCATAAGCCAAAATGTTGGAGATTGAACTACCCGCGGCAGGTAGAATGCCTGTAAATACGCCGATTAAGCTTGAGCGAACGAGGTTGACCCAATGGCTTAAAACCATTTTTATTGCTTTCCAATGCTCAACCCGTACGGCTTGGCTGGTTTTGACTAATAATGGTGCTCTGGCTTGTTTTGGGTCTTCGACATCGGTTAACAATTGTGAGAAAGCGAACAGACCGATAAGCACTGGTAAAAATGCAAAACCTTGCCTAATATCATCGCTACCAAATGCAAAACGAGCGACGCCATTTATTTCATCTTCGCCAACGGTTGCAGCAAATAGACCAAGCAGGGCGGCTATTAGACCTTTGATTAGGTTTTCGCTTGAAAGACTGATGCTAATGGTTAGTGCAAAAGTGATGAGAGCAAAATAATCCCATGGGCCAAATTCTAGGCCTAAAAATGCCAATCTTGGTGCTAGGCTAATCAGTAGAATGGCGCTGAATATGCCGCCAAAAAATGATGACCAAATACCCAGACCTAGCGCCAAACCCGCTCGGCCAGACTTTACCATCGGGAAGCCATCAAATGTGGTTGCTACGGAGGAGGGGGTGCCCGGTATGCCCGTTAGCATACTAGACATTAAACCGCCAGAAAGGCCACCAACAAATACGCCAATCATTGTTGAGAGGCCTTGAACAGGGGTCATACCAAAAGTGAAGGGCAGAGTTAAAACCACGCCCATTGCGATGGTGAAGCCCGGTATTGCGCCTGCTAAAAGCCCTGCTACAACGCCAATTGCCAATAATGCCATTGTGTAGGGATCGAACAATATTTGGCTGGTTGCCTCGTATAAAATATCAATCATTAATTTATTCCTTACCAAATACGTATTAACTCGCCTTCAGGTAAAATTACCTTAAGACCAAATGTAAAAATTGCCCACATACCACCAATTGAAATGATAGAAATTAAGGCGTGATTGACTAGTTTTTTAGGGCTGATACCGCCTAAAATATTAAGCAATAAAAATGTGAAACCTGTTGCACCAATTAGCATGCCAAAATAGTCGAGCGTATATAAAAAAACGCTGAATAGGCCAAAGCAATAAAGGGCGTTTAAATAGCGTCTATAGCCCAATGGGTCTGGTGTATATTCTTCTTTAACGGTGCGGGTCTGCCACAATTTATAGTTTGAATTTGCCAAAAATATGGTGGAAATAATAGCCAATAGCCATAGGATGAAGCGTGGCCATGCATCTGCTGGCAGGCCGCCAAATCCTAAATCACGAATGCCGTAACTGTCGATTATCATGATGGTGCAAAAGATGAGCAATGCGATTGCTATCAAAAGATCGGTGCTGGTTTGGCGCATAATTATCCTGAAAACTATAAAGGGGATT